>JAGQQQ010000895.1 GCA_020426125.1 Planctomycetaceae bacterium | reverse complement strand
ATGTCGGAGAGGCTGGGGGTCAATCCCATGTTGCCCCGCCTTGTGAATCGAAGTCTGCATCCTGAAAATCGAGAGACAAGGCTTCCGCGAATCGGAACTTCAGAGCCGAAGCCAGTTTCGCGGCATCGATGGTGCAATTGGCCAGTTCCGCGATTCCTGGAAACTCCGGCGTCCAGGGAGAACGGCTGAGGAGGATGCTGCCATGTTGCAGAATGGCACCCTGTCGCCGCCTTTGGGCACTGCCGACAATTTTGTGTGTGCCGATCACGATGTCCCGGTGATCCCCTCGGGCAAAACAGAGAAACGGACTCTCAGCGAAAGCATCTGCTCCACGCATTCGGCTGTCGACTCCGCAATCCTTCAGTTCTTCTATGATTTGCTGATGGACAACATCGTAAAGCGACGTCGCCTCTTTCGCGATGGGATGATGCTTCGGCATCACACAGGAATAGGTCAGTTCCAAGTGATGGAGAATCGCCCCTCCGCCAGACAGCCGTCGAACCACAGGCAACCCGGCAAACCGCTGGGGAACATCCTGCCCCTGTGTCGCCTGAAAATGGCCGACGGAAACGGTCGGAGCGTCCCACTGATAGAACCGCAACGACGCCCGCCCCAAGACTCCGCCATCGAGAAGCGCGGCGTCGACGTCCATGTTCGTCTGTCCCGGAAGAGGCGAATCAATCAGTAAACGACAGGAAAAACGGATTTTCGACATCTCAAAATCGTGATTTTCACTTGGCATGGCATTCCTCGACAGGATGAACGATCAAAGACGATCGGAATGCCACTTGCCAGTTGAGCGGCGGGACGACAGTCCCCTGCGTCATTGAAGGGAGTTGTGACGGATTCCCAACCACGAATCTTCCCCATCGGCTCGTCAAATCGCAATCCCCTGCGCCCCATTGCTCTCGTCGCGCCGATCTCGATAAGATCACGCTTCGCAAGGAGTGATGTTCCAAAATGGCCAACGCGGCCGTTCTTCTGGCACTTGTGTTCAGGATCAATCATGGCACACGGAAACGGATCGACCACCCTCAAACATCATGACCGCCAGTATAAGGTGATCGGAACGCGGCCGATTCGACACGACGGCGCTGACAAGGTCACCGGACGCGCCAAATACGGAGCCGACGTCCAAGTCTCCGGCATGTTATATGGTTATGTGCTCCGGAGCCCGATCGCCCATGGCAAGATCGTCTCCATCGACACCTCCGATGCCGAGGCGTATCCCGGGGTGTCGGCCGTGATCACCGGGAAAGACTTTCCCGATGTCAGTGACAAGATCGCGGAGTTGGGCGAAGGTGTTGTCAACCTCCGCCATCTCGGGGCCAACATCATGGCTCGTGACAAAGTGCTGTATCAGGGGCACCCTGTTGCGGCGGTCGCGGCGGAGAACATTCACATCGCCGAGGAAGCGGCCCGATTGATCAAGATCGAGTACGAGGCCCTGCCAGTCGTCCAGGATGTCCTGCAAGCGATGGAGGACGATGCCCCCATTCTCAATGACGATGTGCGGACGGTCGAATTTGGCGAAGTCATCAACAGCGAACCCACGAACATTGCCAAACGGTTCTTCTACGAGCAGGGAGACCCAGATGAGGCATTCAAGAACTGCGAGGTGGTCGTCGAACGGGAATTCCGCACTTCGACGGTTCATCAAGGATACATTGAGCCGCATACATCGACGGCCCTCTGGCATGGCGACGGCCGTCTGACCGTCTGGACCAGTACGCAGGGGATTTTCACCGTTCGCCAGCAAGTGGCGGAGTTGCTGCAGATTCCGATCACCTGGATTAAAGTCGTGCCGATGGAAATCGGTGGCGGCTTCGGCGGAAAGATTTCGGTCTATGAACAGCCGGTCGCCGCAATGCTGTCCAAGAAATCGGGGCGGCCCGTCAAAGTGACCATGAACCGCACTGACGTCTTTCAGTCGACCGGCCCAACCCCAGGGTCCTACATTCGGGTGAAGATGGGGGCCGACAAGTCGGGAAAGATTGTGGCCGCCGATGCCTACCTCGCGTATGAGGCGGGAGCGTATCCGGGGTCACCGATCAACCCCGGGTGCATGTGCATCTTCTCGTGTTATGACATTCCGAATTCCCGCGTCGACGGCTACGACGTTTGTGTCAACAAACCCCGCACGAACGCCTATCGCGCTCCCGGTTCGACGAATGCCGCGTTTGCTGTGGAAGCGGTCGTGGATGAAATCTGCGAACGACTGGAGATGGACCGCCTCGATTTCCGGCTCAAGAATGCCGCCCGAGAAGGAACGCGCCGCGTCGATGGCGTCGTCTATCCCCGGATTGGACTGGTCGAGTGTCTCACGGCGATCAAGAACAGCGACCACTGGAACGGTCCGCTTGAAGGTCCGAACCGAGGTCGGGGCATTGCGTGCGGGTTCTGGTTCAATGCCGGGTTGAAGTCGAGCGTGACCGTTCATGTGAATACCGATGGCCGAGTCACGCTCGTCGAAGGCTCGACAGACATTGGAGGATCACGAGCGGCGCTGGCGATGCAACTGGCAGAGACGTTGGGGATCCCAGCCGAAGATGTGCAACCGCTTGTCGTCGATACCGACAGCGTTGGCTACACCGATGTCACGGGAGGCAGCCGCGTCACGTTGACAACGGGGCTCGCGGCCTATGAGGCGGGAATCAAGATTCGCGAGCTGATGTGCCAGCGAGCGGCGAAGATCTGGGAGTGCGACGTCGACGACGTCCGTTATCACGACAACGCGACAATCACCGGTCCAAGTGGGAAGTCGATTTCCTTCAAGGATCTCGCTTCACAGATTGTGAAGACGGGCGAATCGATCAGTGCCTCAGCAAGCGTCAACGTCCCGAGTTCCAGCAACGCATTTGGCGTCCATTGCGCGGATGTCGAGGTGGATCCCGACACCGGGAAGGTCACAGTCTTGCGGTACACCGTCGCTCAGGATGCGGGAACGGCGATTCACCCGGCCTATGTCGAAGGACAAATGCAAGGAGGAGCAGCCCAGGGAATTGGTTGGGCGCTCAATGAAGAGTACATTTACGATTCCAACGGGCTCCTGCGGAACGCGAACTATCTCGATTATCGCATCCCCACCTGTTACGACCTGCCAAAGATCGAGACGATCATCGTGGAGGTGCCGAACCCCGACCATCCGTATGGAGTTCGCGGTGTCGGAGAAGTCCCCATTTGTCCGCCTCCCGCGACGCTCAACGGGGCCATCCACGACGCCGTTGGCGTGCGAATGCGCGCACTGCCAATGTCCCCTCCTAGAGTTCTCCATGAATTGCTGAAGAAAGACGGCGAGTGAAGACTCCTTCCCGTCGCATTCGTGTCGCCCGGAGTTGTAGAGTTTCGCCCCGACGTGTTTTCAAGGAAATAGATCACGATTGCCCATGTCGCGCGATGATGCCATTTGTTTTGACCTGTCGGAATGGTCGCAGATCACCATTACCGGTGACGAACGGCGGGAATTTTTGCACAATTTTTGTACAAACGATATCAAACGTCTCCAACCTGGGCAGGGATGTGAGGCGTTTGTGCCCGATATTCGGGGCCGAATTCTCGGCCATGTTCTGGTCTTTGCGACAGACAGTTCGTTGCGGCTTGTCGCCGTTCCGGGATCGGCCGATGCCATCGCCCCCCATCTGCGAAAATACCTGCTGGGAAATGATGCCGAAGTGCAAGTCGAGTCGCCGAACATGGGAA
>JAGQQQ010000894.1 GCA_020426125.1 Planctomycetaceae bacterium | reverse complement strand
TCCATTCCAGAGTGGATGCGGTTCTCGGAACGAGCCTCAACGTTTTCAGCCTGCCCATCGAGTTGGCGTCTGTTTCGACTGCTGTGTCCACCATTCTCTAAGAAGTTCCCCCAACCGATAGAGAGGACCATCGGTCATCGGCTGAGGTGGCGAACTTTCACGAAGCTGTTCGGAAGCGGTCTCAATGTCCATCTGGATCAGATGACCGTTGCCCACATACGCGTCCAGATAACGTTGGTTTGTCCAATGGGTGTGAGACCGTCTTGGTCGGAGAGAATACGTTGGCTTTGCCGCCGAGATGGATTCGGTCAGCATCATATGGCTGTCTTCGGTGCAGAATACGCGGGAAGCGGCTCCCAGACATCCGAGATACCCGGCCGAACGTTCCATCGAATAGAAGGACTGGTAGGCAATAAAGGTCGGATCGAATGCGTCCTTGAGAAGGTGTTCGGCGGGAACGCCGGTTCGACGAGAGGTGACGACCAGCCAGCGTATTCCCTGGTGACTCGCGGCATCTTGAAGAAACTCCGCCAGTTGCCGCCAGTCTTGTTCGTCATAGGTGTATCCGCCGCCGTCCCCTCCAATCAGGAGCGTCCAGAGTTGTTCCTCGCCAGGGCAATGTTTCTGACGAAATGTTTCCCCGGCCTGAGCCGCTTCATCCGGCAATACCGGGACAGGTGTCATCGGCCACCGCAGGAAGGGCTCTCCTTCCCGGTCGTCCAGCCAGGTGATGACCTTGGAAAAGTGATGGGGTGCCAGTCGGCGAATGTCACCAATAAAGATGTTGGCGACGTTGAGGCTTCGGGCCAGCCAGGCATTCGCATACAGTGTGTTTCCTCCTGCGGAGATGATCAGATCGGGTCGATCGGTCGGCAGGGTGTCGATACTGTAGAACCAACTCAGACGGGCCGGATCCCAGCCGGTTTGTGTTCCGTTTAACAGCCACGTCAGCGACCGGCGATGTCCGTTGAAGCGCATTCGGAGATTGATCCAGTCCGTCGTCACGTCAAACGAATTTTCGAGACTGCGGACCACTCCACGGGACTGATTGAAATGTCCCGGTTTCTTGTCGCTGAGGACCCACACTCTCAGCGCGGGTCGTTGCGAATCCCTGATAGGCTTTTGAGTCGAAGACACGAGTGATTGTTCCCGTTGCTATTTGTTCCAGGCACGCCAGCCAGTTCGGAGACGGAGTCGAAATGCCGACAGACTTTCCTTTCCGCCGATCTTGATGCGTTTCAGCCGATGAAACTTCGGAGTTGGTGTGCAGTCGATCCCGGTGTCCGTGGTCACGGCATTCGAATAGCCGGCTTCTTTGACCAGCGTTTCATCACCTTGCATGTAAATCCCAAAGGGATAAGCGAAAGAGGTCACCGGAACCTGAAAGGCATGCTCCAAGGCTTGTTTCGATGCCGTCAATTCTTCCCGCTTTTCCTTGTCGTTGAGGCGAGAGAAGTTGGGATGGCTCAGAGTGTGGGACCCCAGTTCGATTCGGCCGGACTCCAGCATGTCCCGAACTTGTCCGTCGGTCAGTTTTGGCTCCTCTCCCAGTTCGTTTCCGGTATGATGCGCCTTCTTCTTGACAGACCAATCCGTTCCAAATCGGTTATGTACAAGATACAAGGTCGCGTGGGCGTCATAGCGACTTAAAATCGGAAGCGCTGCAAGGAGATTGTCGGCGTAGCCATCGTCAAAAGTGATCACCACCGACTTTTCCGGTGTTGTCCCCCAGCTCTTTGTCACATCCCGCATGGTGAGAAAGGTCCAGCCATCTTCGCGGAGCCAGCGGATTTGGGCATCAAAGAGTTTGGGATCCACTCGAAGGCCATTGAATCGACCTCCCGGCCGATGGGGGCAAACCATGTGGTACATCAGGATCCGTGGCCACTTCCACGGGGCGGTCTTTCGCCACCAAGCGTATCGCGCGGAGATCCACGCCCCCGCGATGGCGGTTCCTCCACTTGCGGCCAAGCCGAGAGTCAGCGGATCCATGGCACGTTTGCCACTTATCGTGGGTCGATGAGAGTGGACGGGTAAAACCCGATAGGTCTATTCCGTGTGGGGAAACTCCCCTTTCCGGGCGGCGGAGGTTCGCGATCGCTCGGTGTTCAGAACGCTCAGCAAGTCTTTCCAGATGGAGGGGGTCGCTCGAAATAGCTGCCCCTTGTTCAAGAAGACGGCGAGGATTCGCCGCGTTCTAGCTTGCGGGCTATGCCGCGGCGCGTCCAGACGCGGGTTTCACGGCCAGCCGAGCGGTATCGTCGACGCGATGCAGAAACAACGGCAACTGTTTTTCGGAGAGATACTCGTCCACCGCTTTGCGGGCACCGAGCCAGTCCCCGTAGTCATCGATGATCAGGAAGCCTCCTTCGGTTAGCCGAGGATAGAGGTGTTCCATCTCGTGCTTTGTTGACTCGTACCAGTCCGTGTCGAGACGAAGCAGGCAGATGTGTTCAGGTGCCTGGTGTGGCAGCGTGTCCTCGACTTTGCCCTTCACGAAATGAATTCGACTTTCGGGATAACCGGTTGAGAGCATGTTCGCCCGGACGTCTTCGATTCCCGCAAGGCACCAGGTGGAGGTGTCGGCTCCGGTCGCCCTTTTTTGAAATTTGGATTCCGCCGTGACGCCGTTTCGTCCAACGTCGAGGTCCGTGGGGGCGGACATCCCTTCGTAGGTATCAAACAGGTAAAGGTCGCGGTCGGTCACTCCCATCTCGATCAGGGTGCGAGCGACGGCCATCATTGAACCGCCACGCCAGACACCGCATTCGACGAAAGCTCCAGGAACGCCGGTCTCGACAATATGCCGGACGGAATGGCTCAATGCCTGAATCCGCTCGGGGCTCGTCTTCGTAAACGGTTTGACCGCTTCGATTGTCGCAACGGCATTCCCATCGAAGTCGACGGGCCAGCCTCCAGCCTGGCAGCGGACAAGATTGTACCCGAGTTGTCGGGCGACCCAGCGGGCGGAACGACTCAGAATGTTCATAGTAAGGACTCACCTTTGTGACCTGCGGCTTTCGACCGCCGGGGCCACCCATCCCTGGTTGTGAATCGTCACCGCAAGAATTGAGCGGTGGCGAAAATGTGTGAGTCTTGCCGTTTTCCATCATTTTCGACGAAATGCCGGCAAGTTTCCGCTTCATCCCGAAAACGGATCGGCGGAGTTTTAGCCCATCTTACTGAAACGGGTCAACACGCGTTCAGAAGCGAATTCCGTTTTGCAACCAGTCCGCTTTTTCATATGTCCAGGCTGGGTGATCCTTGAATCTGGTTATCTCTTTTAGGAATTCCCGCCGCTCAAAGCTTGCTTACGAAAGGAAAACGGATATCGTCCGCGCGCACGCTATTGTGCATCGGGTGCTCCTTGAGTTGCCTTCCATGAATACCGCTGTTTCCCGGACCTCCTTTTCCACAGTTTCTTTTCTTGTCTGTCTCACGGCGTCGATCGGATTTGCCTTCGACACCTATGAATTGCTGATGCTCCCGCTCATTCTGCGGCCAGCGATTCAGGAACTGGTTGGAGCCAATCCGGGAAGCCCAGAATATCTGCTCTGGGTGGGACGGTTATTTTATGTCCCCGCATTCACGGGTGGTCTCTGCGGCTTGTGGGGGGGATGGTTAACCGACCGGTTTGGTCGCCGCCGCGTATTGACCGGCAGTATTCTGATTTATGCCGTCGCGGCGTTTGTTTCCGGATATGCGACGTCAATCGAGATGCTGCTGATCTGTCGGTGCTTTGTGTTTATTGGTGTCTGTGTGGAGTTCGTGGCGGCGGTCGCCTGGCTGGCGGAGTTGTTTGACGATCCCCATCAGCGGGAACGGGTGATCGGCTACACGCAGGCGTTCGCTTCGATCGGCGGATTGCTGGTGGCCTTCGTGAACCATGAGTTGGCTCGTTGGGGAGAAGGGGGACATCTTCCCGCGATTTACGTTCCTGAATTCCTCCAAAATGTGCTGGGCAACCTTCAGGATCCGCAAGCGGTCTGGAGATATACGTTGATGTCGGGACTTTTCCCGGCGCTGCCACTCATTCTGGTTCGACCGTTCTTGCCCGAATCCCCCAAGTGGAAACAACTTGCCGACGCAGGCACGCTGAAACGTCCTTCGATTCGAGAATTGTTCACGCCGGCATTACGACGAACGACCATCGTTTCGACCTTGTTGGTCGGTTGCAGCTACGGTCTGGCTTTCGGCGGATTGCAGCAGTTGACGCAGATCATCCCTGGGATCGAGGAAATCCAGTCCGAATCAGCGAACATGTCCCCCGGCCAGCGGAAGCCCTTTGAGCAAAAGGCCACGGCTACCTACGTCAAATATCAGGAAGTGGGGGGACTGGCCGGTCGATTTTTGCTCGCGATTCTGGCCGTGCGATTCCTGAGTCGTCGCAAACTGCTGGGAGTCTTTCTGGGATCCTCGCTGGTGGTTCTGCCCTGGCTCTTTCTGGCGATGGCAAACGGCACGAATATCGAATGGTTGAACATAGGTGGGGTCCGGGTCAGCTTACTGACCATCGCCGTGTTCCTCGGGGGATTGGTCGTCATCGGGCAGTTCAGCTTTTGGGGAAACTATTTGCCAACCGCCTTTCCACTGCACCTCCGGGGAACGGGGGAAAGCATGGCCGCCAACATCGGCGGTCGAATGATTGGAACCAGTTTTGCTTGGGTGACAGCCACACTTGCCGCTCAGCCATGGATTCCTGGGGAACCCGGACCCGCCAAGATTGCTCGCGTCTGTGCCGGAGTCTGCACGATTTTACTCCTTGTTGGGTGTGCCTTAACGTCCTTACTGCCAGAAACGACGGAAAATCAGATTAATGAACCGTGACGGAATCGAGGATGAGAACCCGGTTTGCACGTTGAAATCCGACCTTAGAGCAGTCCGCTCTACCGCGTGTCCGTGACGAGCGTCTCTCACAACAGCGCAAACGCCAAGCCCCGAGACAGAACGTAAACATTGTTCTGCGATTTGCTCTAACGGTTATCCCGGTCGCGAATCGACTCGAAAGGGCAATCGACAGCACCTCGGTACCGCGCTCGCGGGCGGATGGGCTCGTTGCACTCACATTGTTCATAGGCGTGGGCGCTCCAGCCGACCATTCGGGACATGACAAACACGGGGCGAAACAGATCCCTGTCAAAACCGAGATAAGCGAAGAGTCGAGCCAGTGGCCAATCAATATTGGCAGGCAGCTTTCGATGTTTCCAGACGGTCGTCTCGATAGCCTCAGCAAGTTTTTCGAGATCGGTTCTCCCACAAGCCATCGCAAGTTTTTCACATTGCGCATCCAGAATCGCGGCGCGGGGATCGCATTCTCGATAAACAGGATGCCCGAATCCGGGGATGGATGTCTCAGAGTCTAACTTCGCGATCCATTCCTCCGCCCGGTCTGGACTCCCAACGGCGTTCAAGACATCCAGTGGCCGGTCATCACCGCCGCCATGGATCATGCCGATGAAGGCGTCGAGTGCGGCCAGCACCGGGGAATACTGATTGCTGCGAACCGAGCCGACGACCCGAGCCACGAAGCTGGAAGGAGTCAACTCGTGTTCCATGGCACAGATCAAAGCGACGTCCAATGCCTCTTCAAATAAGGCGCAAGGGCTATCACCCGTGAGCAGGTAATAGATATTTCCCACATGACTCAACTCCGGTCGGGGTGCGAGTTGGGGAAGCCCATTTCGCAGACGATGCCAAGCGGCAACCATTAACGGAAGTTTCGCAAGCAGGTTGATTGTCTGCGAATGGTAGGACTGTAATAAATCCTCTTGCGGTTCGTGATCAAAAAGGTTCAGCAGGCTGATGCCCGTGCGCAAGACCTCCAGCGGGAGGTTGTGAACCGGAAACTGCTCATAAAGTTCCTGAAGGACAAACGGAAGCTGTTGCTCCTCCTGAATGACGCTGAGGAAGTCGGCAAACTGTTCTTCGCTGGGAAGCTCGTCAAACAGGAGCAGGTGAGCCACCTCGATGAACGTCGAACCGTCCGTCAGGTCCTGGAGAGCGTAGCCACGGTATTGGATGCCGTGGTCGAGATTACAGATTTCCGTCTCCCCGGCGATGACTCCGCGTAATCCGGGACAGAACAGTTCTTGAGACATGAGCAAGCCCTCCATGGTGCTTGATGACAATACGTGCGGCCGGGACAGGCGGCACCGAGACATGAACAATCCGTCCGGAGGATCCTAGCAATGGGACTAGGGAGATGTCACGTGTAGGGGGCTCACCGTACCAATCTCACTCCACAACAGGTTGACGCGAGGGGGAAATGGAAGAACGGGAAAATTGTGAGGTTTACACAGAGGTTTTCGACCCAGTTGATGTGAACATTTGTTCTATATTATTGTTGATTCCCTGTACCATTTTGAGGAACAAGTTCTTGAGATCCTTTAGAAATCTCGAATCGTGTGTCACAATGCTGGCTTTTGGCGAACAGCATGCTCGATGGCGTGCCTGCTCCCACCTGAACGAGCTTGCGTTGCTCTCGACAAACGAAGTCAAGAAGCGGCAGGCAGCGGGCCCCCAGTGCGATCCGTTCCTTGGGGGTGGTTGAACCACTGGAATGTCGAGTCGAATGGGATGGAACGTTTTTTTGCTATTCGCGACAGTTGGAGAAATGGTATTTCTCTTTGGATCGTCGCGCTCGCGGTGTTCTCTCTTCCGGTCCTCGGAGTCTGGCTCAAGGATCTTCGCCTCGAAAACGATGTGACGACCTGGCTTCCGGCAGACGATCCGGATTCCGTCGTGCTGGAATGGTTCGACAGTGAGTTCGAAAGTGAGGACCGTCTACTGGTCAGTTGGGACACGAGTTCTATTCATGATCCCCGCGTCCAGATGTTTGTTGATCAACTCCGCGTGAGCGGAAGTCTGCCGGCCACGTTGTCGGATACAACAACACCGCATCAAGCGGTGGCCTTAATGGAAAACAATAAGATTGATCCAGAGACCGCCGTACGACGGCTGACCGGAATCCTGATTGGAAACGGGTTCCTGAAAGTTCAGCTTTCCGAACCCGCCCGGTTGTTTCAAAAGGAAGCCCAAGACCGAGTACGTCAGACGGCGGAAGAGTTTCTTGGCGAGGAGGTATCCGTTGTAGCGGCAGTGGAATACCGCGAGCCGATGCTTCCCCCCGAGGAGCAAGACGGAGAGACGGAGGAAGACGAGGAGGTCGCCGTTGTCAATATCGTCATTCCTGAGCATGATTTCCAACTGCGCTGGTCCGGAATGTCGGCCACTTCCGAGCGGGCACTGGAACTGATCAAGAAATTGAATGGCCTTGAAGGCGATAGCGGCCCGATTGTGGAATCCGCGTTCTTCGCTCCGGGAGCCCCGGTGGCGGTGTCCATCGCCGTAACTGAATATGGGGAGGAAGCCCACAGACAAACAATGAATGACCTGCGTACCGCCGCGCAGGCCATCGGAGTTTCCGAAGAGGAATTCCGCATTGGAGGAACAACAGTCGCCCGAGATCAACTCAGCGTAGCGGGTAACGAGGCGGTCTGGAATCAGGCATACCCAATTTGGAACTTCTTCAAGCGGTCTCCCATATTGCTTTCGGGAATCGTGGGAATCGTCACCTCGTTTGTGATGTTGCGAAGCCCGATGTTGGCGATCAAAGTTCTGCTCGCGGCGGGTTACGCGTGCCTTGTTGTGCTGGCATTGATCCCCGCCACCGGGAAGCCATTGAATATTGTATTGATCGTTCTGCCGAACCTGCTGCTCGTGCTGACAATGTCCGGGGCAATTCACGTCGCCAACTACTGGAAGCATGCGGTCGCGGAGGGGAATCCCCGGCCTGTGGCCACGGCGATTCGTCTCGCGTGGCAACCGTGTGTTCTCGCGAGCGTGACCACTGCCATTGGCATGGCATCACTGATCACGGCAGTCCTGAATCCGGTTCAAGAGTTTGGGATCTATTCCTCCATTGGTTGTATCATCTCCCTGCTGGTGATTCTGTTTCTGTTCCCGTCTCTGTTGACCTTTCGCAAGAACTTGTCTGGTCGGGCCTTTGAATCAACGGAACTGGATCAAAAACGCTGGGAATCGGTGGCAGGGTTTCTCGTACGTCACCGCCTGCTGGTGAATTTTGGCTGCCTGATTCTCTTCGTTTTCTCTGTCTACGGCCTCCGCTGGTTCCAAACCGAGACCCGCGTCATCCGTTACTTCCTGCCGCATACACGCATCGTCCAGGACTACAACTTCCTGGAAGAGAGCCTCGCGGGGATCGTCTCAATCGAAACGATCGTCCACTTTGACGAACAAGCTCAAGACGAAATGTCGATCGTCGAACGGATGGAGTTCGTCCGCCATCTTGAGGCGAAAATTGCTGAACACCCCTGGATCAGTGGAACGATGTCTTTGGCGGACTTCCGTCCCGTTTCCACGCCCCCCGCCGAGGATGCGGGAACATTTACGAAGGTTCGCTACCGGAAATCGCTCGTGCGAATGCAGCAGGAGATTTTCGAACGGCCCCAGGACAACGTCACGCAATTCGCCAAGTT
>JAGQQQ010000893.1 GCA_020426125.1 Planctomycetaceae bacterium | reverse complement strand
AAGTCCCACCATCGTCGCCAGTTGGCGGGAAGGTAGGTCGGATGATAGGGCCGATACGGTGCCGGGCCGATCCAGGAATCCCAGTCGAGACCTTCCGGGACTTCGGGCATCTCCGTCGGAAGTTCACCGCCTCCCCAGCCTTTGCCGACCCAGACATGCACTTTGCGGACGGGACCGATCGCACCGGATTGGACGATCTCAACGACACGACGGTAGTTGTTCGTCGCGTGGATCTGGGTGCCCATTTGCGTCGCGAGTTTTTTTTCGGCGGCGGTGTTGGCCATCTCTCGGGCTTCCCAGACGGAATGCGTGAGCGGCTTCTCGCAGTAGCAGTGCAGTCCCATCCGCATGGCCATCAGGCTGGCGGGGGCGTGGGTGTGATCGGGCGTGCTGACGACGACGGCGTCGAGTTTTTCTTTGTCAAGCATCTTGCGAAAATCGGAATATTTCGCGGCGTCTGGGTACTTCGCGAACGCATCGACGGCTCGGCGAAAGTCGGCATCACAGATGGCGACGATGTTCTCACTGGCCACTCCCGCTAGATTGCCGGCTCCGCGGCCGCCGGGACCGATGATCCCGAGATTGAGCTTTTCGTTCGGCGACGTCGACGCGGCAAAAGCCATGGGACTCCCTGCGAACAGGCCGGTTCCGATAGCTCCCAACCCGGCGAGTGTGCTGGTTTTGACAAAATCACGACGCGAAATTCGTTGCGACATGGAATTCTTTCCTGAACAGACTGGTGATTTGAATCAATGACAGCTTAAATGAAGGGATGGCCGAACGGAAGCGGTCGCTCCGCGCAGGATGTACCCAGTTTCCCGCCAGCCCCGTTGCTTGCCATGTTGAAAAGACTGCTTGATCCCTGCCGACTGGTTTCGACCCTCGCCACTCTCCTTCGCCCGCTGACTGTCGCTGCGCTGTTGGTGTTCATAGCCGGTTCCGTGCCTGCGGAGGAGACCAAGGGAGAAGAGGCCAAGCCTGAGGAGGCCCAGGCCGACGACACGAAGGCTGAAGACGCCGAGGATCCGGTCGCCGGGCATTCCTACCATGGCGAAGTCTTCAACGAGGGGGCTCGTCAGGCCGCGTATTTGATGGGGGGGACGGGAAACGTCCACTTCGAAGCGACCTGCGAGTCCGACGAAGTGCAAAAGCTGATCGATCAGGGGATCGGACAGTTGCATGGCTTCTGGTACCTGGAATCGGAACGATCATTCCGTCAGGCGGCGGCCATCGATCCCGATTGTGCGATCGCCTATTGGGGAATGGCGATGTCGAACCGAAGCAACGAGGACCGGGCACGCGGGTTCATCGAAGAAGCGGTTGAACGAAAAGACAAGGCCTCCGCACGGGAGCGACGCTACATCGAGTCCCTCGCGGAGTATTTCAAGAAGGTTGAAAAGAAGGACAAGGACTACGAAAAGAAACGCCGTCAGAAGCTGATGGACGCTTACGAATCTCTCTGCTTCGACTATTCGGAGGACCTGGAAGCGAAGGCGTTTCTCGCGTTGTCCATCTATGAGAATAAGTCCAAGGGGATCGAGATCAGCAGCTACCTCGCGGCGGATGCGTTGATGAACGACATCCTCGATGAGAACCCGCTGCATCCGGTCCATCACTTTCGGATCCATCTCTGGGACTACAAGAAGCCGGAACGGGCGCTGAACTCAGCCGCGAAGTGTGGCGAGGCGGCCCCTGCGATTGCACATATGTGGCATATGCCGGGGCACATTTATTCACGGCTGAAGCGGTATCATGACGCCGTCTGGCAGCAGGAGGCGTCGGCACGTGTCGACCATGCCCACATGATGCGGGACCGCGTGCTGCCCGACCAGATTCATAACTTTGCCCATAACAACGAATGGTTGATCCGCAATTTGATCCATATTGGGCGGGCGCACGATGCCGTGGATCTTGCCAAGAACATGATCTCGTTGCCGCGGCATCCCAAGTACAACACGATCGAGAAGCGTGGCAGCACGAACTACGGTCGCATGCGACTAATGGACACGCTGACGACATTCGAGATGTGGGACGATTTGCTCAAGCTGGCGGAGACACCTTCCCTTGAACCGACCGACAAAGACGACGAACAAGTCAAGCGGTTGCGGGCCGTAGGCGTGGCGAAGTTTGAAACGGGCGACGTGATGGGTGGTTGCGAGGTTCTCACCGAACTCAAGAAGCGGCTGACCGACATTCAAGCGGAGCAAGCCGAGGCCAAAGAGAAAGCAATCGCCAAAGCGAAGGAAGAGAAGAAATCCGAAGATGACATCAAGAAGGCCGGGGAGAAGGCGGAACGGGACTTCAACAATCGGATTCGTCCATTGGAGAATGCGATTCGTGAGCAGGAAGGCTTGCTGCACCGGGCTCATGGAGCCGATGCTGATGCTCTGGCAGCCTTGAGTAAGGTCAACGATCCACTCAACCCCGCGTGGGTGCCGAATCTGCAGCATGCCACGGGGGAAACCGACAAGGCTCTGGAGACGCTCAAGAAGCGAGTCTCCGCGAACGAAAACGAAACCGCCCCCCTCGCACGGTATATCGAGTTGCTCTGGAAGGCGGACAAGAAAGAGGTGGCCAAGACGCAGTTCGAGGCGCTGCGAAAGATTTCATCGTCGGTTGCTCTGGATGTCCCGGTCTTCGCCCGACTGGCTCCGATTGCTCAGGAGTTGGGGTACGACTCCGACTGGCGAATCGAGCGTTCGATCCCTGATGATTTCGGCAGCCGTCCGGAATTGGCGTCGTTGGGGCCGTTTCGCTGGGCCCCTTCGCAGGCTCCGGGTTGGAGCCTCAAGGACCACGAGAACAAGACCATTTCTCTCAGTGATTACACGGGCAAACCAGTTCTGGTCATCTTCTATCTGGGACATGGCTGCCTCCACTGTGCGGAGCAGTTGCAGGCATTCGCTCCCAAGACGGAAGAATTCCGCAAGCTGGGGATTGAGTTAGTCGCCATTAGCACGGACAACCACGAGGACCTCAAGATTTCGCATGACAATTATGGCGACGAGGGGTTTCCGTTTCCGTTGGTGTCGAATCATGACCTGGATGTCTTTCAGGCGTACCGGTGCTTTGATGACTTTGAAAAGCTGACATTGCACGGCACCTTCTTGATCGATGCCCAAGGACTCGTTCGCTGGCAAGATATCAGCTACGAGCCGTTTCAGAATGTGGAGTTCGTGCTGAAGGAGTCTCAACGACTGTTGGCGCAGCCCGTCGAAACGGATGCTGACCGCCAAGTGGCCGAGACGGAAACGGCGGAAGAATAGATTTGGGCTCCGTAAAGCCGAGTTTTTTTCACAAGTCTATCGTGGCCAAGAGTTTCGAGCCTCACGTCGAAAGGGACCGTCTTAAAAATCAAGTAGAATGAGGGGGCTTTGACGGACCGTTTTTCATTACTTGGAGAAATCACACGAGGAATTCTGCTCCCGCAGGGAGCTTGCGGGCCTTTGTGTCACATGTAACCGATCTTCGGAATCGAGTGATTCACCGTCAACCTTGGGGGTGGAACGACGATGTCATCCTTCGTCGGCCATGCTGGGGCACTATTGTTCGTGCTGTGCTCTGTGGGCACTGCGGTGATGCCGCCATTGTCCAGCGGATCCATCGTCAGCCGCCTTCGACCTGGCGCAAGCTTGGCCACACACGAACACCGCCTCAATCCACTTGTTTCGAGACGCTCATGGCTCGACGCTCGCCGGAAGAACTTGGAGCGGCACGAACTCGATGGATTCCGGACGGACTGAATCTCTCGCTCGAAGGCGAACTGCATTCGCTTCTTGATCGACGGCAAAGTGATCGAAGATCGAACACAAAGCCGCGATGGACTTGCGTGAGAATCGGACGAGCGTTCTTTGTTCGCAAACGATGCCGCTCAGTTGTGAGAGTGACGGCTCGGCCATTGGAAAATCGAGAACTCGTCGCATGGGGGACGTGACGTCACGTTCGGCGAAGACGTCAGTTTGACCTGTACCAGGCTCTGCTCTCCATCATTTCGCCAGGGTTCGCCAAGCCGCCATCGGCTGACTTCGACAGATGGGCCAGACCGATACCGCCGCCGCCCTTCGAGAAAACGCCTTCCGAAAACATGCCCTCAAAGTCAACGAACTCCTGTCCCACCTGGGCATCTTGCAAAATCGGCACTCCCTGTCGTGCGATTCTTCCAGGTTTTCGAGAACGCGACAATGATTTCGAGGTCGCTTCTGAGGGGGCCATTTCCCTAATGGAGGAATGGGTTCCGCACGTGGTGTCCGCATTGCTGATTTGTGTGGCGTGTTGAGGGGAGGAGTTGGGAGACCGAACGTTTCGCGTCTCACTCGACTCTCACCCCTCGTCGTTCAACTTGTGCGAAAGGAACGTTGTAGACGCAGAACCGCTTGAGGGGAAACTCAAGCGGTTCTGTTTTGAAGGGGACCGCTTAGGGAGGAAAGGCGCCGTCGGGCCAGGGGCTGACGGGGCTGGTGAGCCAGAAGCCGAAGAAGCTGCCGACTCCGAACTGGGCGCCGATATCCTGTTGCTGGCCGTTTTGGAAGAAGTCGTTGACCAGGCGGTTGTTCGCTCCGATGGTGGTGCCATCGGAATTGTCGAAGTCGCCGAGTCCGCCGACGCCGTCGATGACCTGGATTTGTCCGGCCAGGATCACGCTCCGGGCGTTGATGGGGCCTCCCTTGAACGGGTCGTTGTTGTCGTAAATCCCCAGGGCGCCGTTGATCTGTTGGACCCGGTCGGTGCCGAAGGTATGGATTTCGATCTGGTCGCCCAGGCCGGTGCCGCCGAAGGCTCCGCGTCCATTCCCCAGGGTGACGTTGGCGATGCCGTCTCCGGTGGGGCTGGCGGTGGAGATGCTGGTGTCGACGGAGCCGAACACCATGTCCACGTAGGCGACCGGATCATAGACGTAGTAGTTCTGAGGCACGTTGTTGATGAGAGCGGGGGGGTTGTTGTTGACCGAGTTGGGCGGATTCAGGTGAACGCCGTCGTCGGTCGTGGGACGCTGCGAGTAGAGCCGGAAGTCGTCCCCGATGTTGCCGCCGAAGGAGACGTTCGCAATGGTCGAGTTCAGTCGGGTCAGCGAACTCACGCCGATGTCGAGGCCATCTTCAAATCCGCCGAAGCCGCCGTTGTTGGAGATTTCGGCATTGATAATGTTGATGGTCGCGGTCAGGTGGGCGCGGGTTTCCGTGATGGTCCCGAACCCGCTGGCGGGGGTGTTCAGTGCCGCGAATCCGGCGTGTTCGGTGCTGTAAGCCACATTGGGGCTGCCGCCGAATCCCTGATTCACGTCGATGAACACGTCACTGTTGATGTCGGTTTGAATGCCGGAGTTGGGAACGGGCATTCGAATCGTGTCTTGTTCCAGGTTGTCGGCCCGGAGGTCGAACACGACCCCTTCGCGGGCGTTCTGGTTGAACCGGTTGCGGTCCGGATCAATTTGGCCGAGTGTGAAGGCTCCGCCGGCCCGGTCGCCGGT
>JAGQQQ010000892.1 GCA_020426125.1 Planctomycetaceae bacterium | reverse complement strand
CATCGGCCACTTTCTCAACGTGCGGCTGCATGCGAGGAGAACCGCTCGGGATGCGTTTGGCGCTCTGGCGACCGTCTTGACTGGTTCCGCTGCAATCAGCAAACAACTCAACCCAGGAAACGGCTACATGGCCAGCAACGAACGCCTGCTTCAGTTCGGACTCGGACCGTTGGATCGAGTCCCACAAATGGAAGTTCGCTGGCCCTCCGGAGAAGTGACAACTCTTGTGGATGTTCCGGTCGATGTGACCGTCGAACTGGTCGAGGGGGCGAAACATGCCGTTGTCTGGGACGCCAAAACGGGAGCCGCCCGTCGGTGGTCCGTGGAGGAAACGGCGAGAGAATCGAGACCGAACTCCGTTCCCCACGGAAGAATCCATCTGGACCGGAGTGTGTCCGTCAGGCGAGAATACTCCAACTGGTTTCCCGTTCATACTCCGTCGCCAGACGCTCGACAAAACGTCGTACGGTCGACGCATAGAGCATCTCACGCTGGAACCGCTGATTCTCATCCTTCCAAAGGAGATTGAGCTGAAAGCCTGGTTGGTGAAATGCCTCTCCGGACAAGACCTGGAGACCGACGATCTGGTCCATGGGGATTCGCGTCCGCTGTTCCTGATTTGTCAGTTGGACTTCCCGCTCGCTCAAATCGATCTCAACTTGCAGGCCGAAGCGAGTTCTGAGAAGCCTCGGTACAAAGAACAGGCAGATTGCTCCCCAGAACAATCCCAGTGCGGCAGCCACCTGCACAGAGTAGGGGAGACTCCATCCAACCAGCGAAACAGGAACGAAGGCCCCCAATCCGAGAATGGTGAGCACGATGACTTGAAGTCGAACGGCTCCTGCTTCGGCTTGCACGAGTTTTCCCCCGGACCGACGGAGTCCCGTGTCAGGAAGAAATCCCGTGTTGAGGAGTTTCGTGGGAATCCATGTCTCGGGAATCTCTGAATGTGGGTGATTCATGGGGCCTCCCTGATTAGAGATTCTCCATGCGGGGGATTATCCGCCGCACCCGCTCGCAAATGGCCGGCAGTTGGGGCGGAGCGATTGCACCCTTCATCCAGCGGTCGATCCAAGTCAGCCCGCTCAGCAGCACCGAACTTCGGTCCATGACACGAATCAACTGCCGATCATTTTGGTCCAATGGGCGGACTGCTTCATAGGCCGTCAACGCGGTCTCCCACCGAGACGTCTCATCGCCAAAGAGACTCCCCAGGAGTCGGGAAAGGTCACTGGAAACGTGATCAGCTTTCGCGGAGCCGGGATCGACGAACCCGGTGACCTCGTCTCCCGTAAAGAGCACATGTTCACTCCACAAGTCTCGCCAACACGGATGAATTGATACGGGCACCCGTTCCATGTCTTCCAGTTCCCGATCCACGAAGGCCGACATCCGTGAATAACCATCCAGCAACGGCTGGCACAACTGTGAGAATTCTTGAGGGGCACGTCGCATGGACTTCCAAGCCAACTTGACTCGTGATGCTGGCCAGTCACGAATCACAGAACGACGGAAGGACACGGCTGGAGACGACCCGGATCGACATTGAAACAGCGGATCGCCACAATCCGTGCGATATCCGGACGACACAATGTGCATCCGAGCGAGGGACCGCATGCCGTTGATGAGTTGCGGGTCGCTGATGGTCTGACCGGTCACCGATTGTCCAGGGAGCCATGGTTCCAATTGCCAAAGGCGATTGTCGCTTGAAAAAAACGTTTGGTGACCATGAATCATCTTTCGAGGCAGAGGCACGGGAAACCCGCTCTCATTCAAAAAACGCAGATATCGATGCAACTTTCCAAGCCTTGCTTCAGAGAAGCTATGAGGGGGCCATGCCCGAAGTGCGAACGATCCCAGCGAACATTGAACCTGAAAAACGTGTGCTCCACTGAATCCTCCGCGAACGGGTTTCAACTGCGGATCCGAGACCAGAAGAAAGAGTTTCACGATTTCGTGTGGCGAAAACATCGAAGACCGGATCCGTTTGGCCGTTGTCCTGCGTGGGATGAGAGAAGTCTCTTTGATCAATTCTTCCTGGTTGTGGCTGACATTCCCAGCGCGGTCCTTTTTCCTAATCGCTCCAGGCCGACACCCTTTGGCTTGTAAGACTTATCGATTGCAGCGTCCGGGCGATGGCCAGTAGCGCATCGCAATGGCCTCCATTCGAGGCAAACCAAATCCGCCCCCGGGAATCGGCAACAAACGGGACTCTCTCGCTGACCAGCGTTTTGAGACATTCGGACTCCGTCCCGTTGATTTGAAGCATTGCGTTGAGTGATCTTTCGGAAGGAACCGCAACAGATTCCGTGCTGTTCAGG
Organism: Planctomycetaceae bacterium; assembly: GCA_020426125.1. Lineage (GTDB taxonomy): Bacteria > Planctomycetota > Planctomycetia > Planctomycetales > Planctomycetaceae > HKST-UBA70. The sequence continues at coordinate 2,133 of JAGQQQ010000892.1, read as the reverse complement.
CCCTGGATCAAAAGCCGAACCCATTTCTCCATTCCAATCGGTTCCCCCGTCTCATCAAAGATCTGACAGGTCCGGCCATCTCGTTGGATCAGGAAACCAAGGTCCGCATGTCGCTGGCGGATTGTTTCTCGAACTCGGATCGGATCATCGGTTTGCGTTAAGTGAGACGTGCAGGGAGTCTCAATCAGCATCCGTTCCGCCAACTCCCCCCAGTGGGGATCGGGACAACCGAGCGCAATCCGAAGAGGCCGGAGTGCGTGAAACTCTTCCTGAAGCCAACGTTCATAGTCATCTTGGAATCCAATCGGACGATACTCGCCCGATCTTCGGCTGCGACGCGCGGGCAAACGGTCCAGTCTGGTCCGAAGGTTGGCCAACAGTCCAGGGTCGGACCAAGGCATGCCGTTGTGATCAAAAAGATCGAGACCGTTCACAGTCTCGGGATGAGCGCCGCCAGTGAGATAAATTCCCAGATCCGGATGAACGGTTTTCGACAGGAAATCAAACTGCGGCCGTGAGACCATTCCCGCGTCGAGGACATCGCAGCCCGATTGACGGACCGCCTGCACCAGACCCAATGACAATTCCGGCGACGAGGGGCGGCTGTCCATTCCACACAGCACTCGCATTTGCGCCCCTGGTTTCGTCGACAACTCATCCACAAGATTCAGGACGTGTCCTGTGATCGAAGCAACGGATGCCCTTGAGATTTGGTTCAAGTACCGGCCTCGGATCCCTTCCGGCTGAATCAGCTCCTCAACAGTAGATTCCGCAATCCTCAATTGACGAATCACGTGGGGGGGAAGTCCGCCCGTGTCCACTCGAAAGTCGCATGACTGGCAAGCGGGAAACCCGGACGCCAAACGAGCCAGATGCAGCGATCGGGGCACGGTCTGAGATTCCCCCGGACAACGGAACGCAAAACCATCCCCGAGGGGGCTGGTCCTGCTGGCGACGATGTCTTCGCTGGACTTCATCAGAGAAACGGCAGTTTTCATGCAAGCCGCTCGACAGATTGACGAGCCGAACTCACAATCCCAGAGAAGTACCATCTCATTCGAGAACCACCAAACTGTACGGGCGATTTTCCCGGCGAGTCAATCCGAGATCAGGCCATGCACGCGACCGAATTCGCACGAAAAACGGACGCTCCGAAACCGACGGGAATCGTCATCCTCCACGGGGGCGAGCTTCACCTGCGAAATTCGATGGTCAACACCTTGTGCCAGAGGTTGTTTGGTAGCGCCGCCAGCGAGTCGATCGGACTGACAAAGTTTCCTGGAAAGTCAACGGATTTCAAGACAGTCCGGGATGAACTGCTGATGGTCTCCATGTTCTCCTCTGAAAAAATCGTGGTCGTCGAGCAGGCGGACGATTTTGTCACGCAGTTCCGTCCACAGTTGGAGAATTACGCGGAGAGTCCCAGCAAGCGTTCGTTGCTGGTCCTCGATCTGAAGACCTGGCGGAAGAATACAAAGCTCGCGAAAAGACTCGATTCGTCAGGACTCGTAATCGAGTGTTCGGAACTGACCGGCGCGGCACTCATCAAATGGCTGGTCGATGAGGGGAAAGCGGTCCATGGAAAAACCCTCGCTCGCGACGCCGCTCAACTGATGGCCGAACTCGTCGGCAACAGCATGGGCCATCTGACTCAGGAACTGGACAAGTTGGCGGCCTACGTGGGGGACCGGGAACGGATTTCGCAAGAAGACGTGCGGACGCTCGTGGGCGGCTGGAAGACGGAAACCACCTGGACGATGATCAACGCCGTTCGGGATGGACAGCCCGGGCTGGCCATCAATTGTCTCAACAAACTGCTCTATGCCGGGGAGGCACCGCAAAAGATCCTCGGAGGAATGAACTTCGTCTTCCGCAAGATTGCGATGGCAGTCGAAACTTCCCGACAGGGGCGGCAACTGAAAGACGCACTCAAGGAGGCCGGGGTTTTCTACAAGGAAATCCCAATGGTCGAGCAGTACTTGAGGCGAATCGGCCGTCCCCGCGCCGAACGGATCCTGGAATTCCTCGCGGAAACGGACTACGGCCTCAAAGGGGGGAGCCGCCTCCCCGAGAACCTCCAGATGGAACAACTCATTCTGAGACTCTCCGGGGCGGTGCGATAAAACCGTTTTC
>JAGQQQ010000891.1 GCA_020426125.1 Planctomycetaceae bacterium | reverse complement strand
GTTTGGTTTCTTCGATGGTGTATTCCCCGTAGTGAAAAATGCTCGCGGCGAGCGCGGCGCTTGCGCCTCCCTTTGTCACAGCTTCCATCAGATGCTGGGGATGACCAGCGCCGCCGCTGGCGACGACGGGAATTTCGACCGCTGAGGAAACGGCCTCAGTGATTTCGAGGTCGTAGCCGTCTTTGGTTCCGTCGGCGTCCATGCTGGTGAGGACGATTTCCCCAGCCCCGAGTCGTTCGACCTCTTTGGCCCAGGCGATGGCATCCAGTCCGGTCGGTTTGCGGCCTCCATTGATATGCACATCCCAGTAGACCGCCTCCGGCCGAGGCTCCGTGTTTTCGAAGAGACGGGCAAACGAGCCCTGAGTCGGTAATGGTCTCGGTCTGACTCGCAAATGCTTCGGAACGTCGATCCCCGCCACCGGATCTGGCTGTCCCGGAAAAATGGGAACCCGCTTGGGGTCGATATTCACGACAATGCACTGGCTGCCAAATTTCAGGGCCGCTTCGCGGATGAACTCGGGATTCGTGACCGCCGCGCTATTGATGGACACCTTGTCACAGCCAGCGAGGAGCAACCGACGCACATCTTCCAACGTCCGAATCCCGCCGCCGACTGTGAGCGGCATGAAACAGACTTCGCTCGTCCGGGCGACAACATCGATAATTGTGTCTCGTTGCTCGTGACTGGCGGTGATATCGAGAAAAACCAACTCATCGGCGCCTTCCGCCTCGTAACGCGAAGCGACATCAACGGGATCCCCCGCATCGCGGAGATTGAGAAAGTTGACCCCCTTAACCACGCGACCGGCATGGACATCAAGACAGGGAATAATACGTTTGGCAAGCATTTCGTTTTCATCAATCGTGGATTGAGTCGGCCGAGACCCCAGTCATACCAATGTCACTACGACGTCCCGTTCGCTCGGTCGAGACCGTAGAGTACGCCGAACACAGATGTCGGGCAATCGGTTCGCTGCGTGATCCCCAAGAAGTGATCTATTCCAGTTCCTCAAACAGTTCGGCAATCCGTTTCTCCCAAAAGGCGAGTTCATCGTCATTCAAGACAAGGGGAACCGTCTCCTCCAGTTCCGTGTCCGCGGGAACGTGAGAAGTGCTAGAAGACGTAGCCTCAGAGGAATTTTTCAGTGGAGAGGTCGAAGGCGGTGGCGTCTGTGAAACCGCTGGCTTCGTCTCAGTCTTTTTCTGCTGTCGGGCTTCCCGCTCAACGCTTCGGCGAATTTCTTCCGGGTCCACCCCTCCAAACTCTGACAGCCACTGGTTCAACTCCTCTTCGCTCACGTCTTCCGGGATGTCTACTGGAGACGTCGATTCCCTGCGTTCGGGTGCGACAGTTCGCTTCCGTTCCTCGTAGGTATCGAGAAACACCTCCGAATCAAGCGGGTTCGCCTTTCGCGCCTTGGCGGCACGATGCAGACGATGGTCGCTCGAAACGACGATCAGTTGTTTTGGATGGGAGTGCTGACGGATTAGTTCCTCGATGACATCGTCCGCTTCCAGTCCAAAAGGCGAAAAGAGAATCGTCATGCCGAATTGCTGAAAGTCGCGTTGATCGGAGTCGGCCTGCTGGGTGCCATCGAAGACGACGGTGGTCCGTCGACGCTCCTCCTCCGTGAGCTGTTTTCTCAGCTTCTTCAGAAACCGGTCACGAGCGCGTTCCAAATCTCCGGGACCATAGTGCCGTCGCACAAAGCCAGCGTAATGCATCAGGTTGTAGGCATCGATGATCAAATCATACGGCATGACATCTCACGGCCGCTGGCGACCATCCCGTCGTCCGATTGGCTGAAACGATCCCGGGTTAGTACCGTATCGGCTGAACGGCTTGTTGCACGCTTTCCAAGTTTTCATTGTAGAAGCGCCGCCGCACCCTGAAAACGGGGCGTCTTGTCCGTTCCGAGCCAGTTCCGATTTCCGGAGATTCCGAGATTTCCGAGGAAAGGTTTTCCCCAAGATGACGAAACCGACTCAAAATCTGGTGATCATCGGCTGGCGGGAATGGGTCCGCCTGCCGAATCTCAATGTGGGGAGTATCAAAGCGAAAATCGACACAGGGGCTCGGACCTCGTCTCTGCATGCTTTCAATGTGGAGCGATTCCGTCAAACGGGAAAGGATTTCGTCCGATTTGAAGTCCACCCGTTACAGCGGTCGGGGAAGGGGGCCATTCGGGTGGAGATGGAACTCGCCGATTGTCGCCTGGTCAAAAGCTCCAGTGGCCACCAGAACGAGCGGCCCGTGATCCTGACTCCTGTCGAGCTGATGGGCCAAACCTGGGAGATCGAATTGACCCTTGCCAATCGCGACGAGATGGGGTTTCGCATGCTTCTGGGACGGCAGGCGATTCGACACCGGTTTCTCGTTGACTCCGGGCAGTCCTATTGCGACAGTTCGCACAAACCCCGCCGAGGAAAACGGATCTGAGTCGCCGGTCGCATTTCTCGACGAAACTCACAACTTTCAAAACCCTGCTCGCGAAGCGGACCATGCTCGAAGATCCCGACATCATTCCCGATCCCGTGGAACTCCCGAAGGCGAAAGATCCGCACCAACGACGCAAGCTGAAGGTGGCCATTCTGTCGCGCAAGGCGTCTCTCTACTCCACCCGGCGGCTTAAAGAGGCCGGCGAGGAACGTGGGCATCACGTCGACGTGATCGACTACCTCCGCTGCTATATGAACATCACTTCGCACCGGCCAACAATCGTCTACGCCGGGCGCGAGTTGAATGACTACGACGCCGTCATCCCCCGGATCGGAGCGACACACACGTTTTATGGCACTGCCGTTGTCCGGCAATTCGAGATGATGGGAATCTTCTCCGCCAATGAATCTCAGTCAATCACACGGTCCCGAGATAAACTGCGTTGCCTGCAACTGTTGGCTCGGGATGGCGTTGGATTACCCGTCTCCGGATTTGCTCATTCCACCAAGGACATCGACGGCCTCATCGACATCGTCGGGGAGGCTCCGCTCATCGTGAAACTCATCGAGGGAACGCAGGGAAAAGGAGTCATTCTCGCCGAGACCCGCAAAGCGGCCGAAGCGGTGATCGAGGCCTTCCGTGGTCTGGACGCCAACATCCTTGTGCAGGAGTTCATCGCCGAGGCCAACGGAAGTGATCTCCGATGCCTCGTTGTCGGGGGCAAAGTGGTCGCCACGATGATGCGGCAAGCCCGCGCGGGAGAATTTCGTTCCAACCTCCATCGTGGAGGAACGGCCCAGCAGGTCAAAATCACACCTGAAGAACGGACAACCGCCGTTCGCGCGGCCAAGTCCATGGGGCTTCGGGTCGCCGGTGTGGACAACCTTCGTTCCCGGCACGGCCCTGTGGTCATGGAAGTCAACTCCTCGCCCGGCCTCGAAGGAATTGAGTCCGCGACGAAAATCAACGTCGCCGCGAAAATCTTTCAATACGTCGAACGGCATTGCGAAACCGCGAGTATGAAAGATCGAGTCAAAGGGTGACTGAAAGGAACGGCACTCCTTTCACCGTTCGTACCAAAAGAGGAGTTTCACGAGGTCGC
>JAGQQQ010000890.1 GCA_020426125.1 Planctomycetaceae bacterium | reverse complement strand
TCAGATCGCGAAGAGAATGCGAGGAACTGATTACCACCGGTCGGATCGAGATCGATGGCCAGACCGTTACCAAGCTCGGGACGACTGTGGACCCTGCTTCCCAGGAGGTGTCGCTCGACGGCGAACGCCTGCGCGTCGAATTCAAAAAGTATTACATGCTGCACAAACCCCCGGGGTTCCTGTGCACCGCCAAGGATCCGGCGGGACGGCCCGTCGTTCTCGATCTGTTCCCGCCCGATGGCCCACGGTTGTTCACAGTCGGCCGTCTCGATGAGAACACCACTGGTCTGCTCATCGTCACCAACGATGGCGACCTCGCCCAGAAGCTGGCGCATCCCCGTTATCGGATCTACCGGCTGTACCGTGCGCAGGTCGCGGGCGAACCCACCCAGGAGACGTTCGACGAACTCAAAGAGGGCTTCTACTTCCAGGAAGGGAAGTTCCGGGCCTATGACATTAAGCGAACGAAAAAGCAGGGACACAGCACCTGGGTCGAGATCACCATGATCGAAGGCCAGAACCGCGAAATCCGCCGACTCTTCGCGCGTGTCGGACACAAGGTGATGAAGCTCCAGCGGATCGGCTTCGGATCCTTGCGGCTCGGTCGGCTTCCAGTGGGCCAGTACCGCGAATTGCGAAAAGACGAACTCGCGGAGCTACACGGCATCCTCCATCGAAACCAAACGGAAGCCCCACAACGGCCGGCGAAACGTTCTTCGAAAAAATCGCCTCAGAAATCAGGAAGAGGCACGAAAAAAGCCGCGAGCCAAGACCGGCGTCGAACTCGAGGCGAGCAACAAGAGTCCCGCGAGCAACGGGGGCAACCTAAACAACAGCGCCGCCGCGAATCCCCGTCGAAGAAGACAGCCGGTCGCCGAGGCGTCGCCCGGAAGGGCGGGGCTTCGAAGCGCGGACGAACGAGATAGAAGCGAGTCAATCTCGCTGAATGGAAGAGCCCAGCGAAGCCACCGCCCGCTGGCTATTCCGTTTTAACCCGTAAAGGCAAGAAAGCCGTCAAAATCAGACTGTCTCGTTCGAATCGTCGGGGCTGTCTTCCCGCTGCCACACTGCTGAGAAATACATCGGGTCGCATCGCCCGGCGTCACCTAGGTTTGAGCACATGCCGCAGTGGCATGCGATCAAACGGTCTCCCCGGCTTGCGATACGGACTTTCTCAACATGGCAGCGTCCCCTCCCGTCATTTGCCTGGAGTTCAACGGTCTTGTCCCCTCGCTGATGGACAAGTTCATCGAACAGGGCAAACTCCCCTATTTCCGAAGGCTTCGTGATCAGTCCATTGTCCAGGTCACCGACCCTCAAGCCGAAGGGGAGTGGCTCACCCCCTGGGTTCAGTGGGTGACGGTCCACTCTGGGCTCTCTCCCGAGGACCATGGCATTCTCCGCCTCTCCCAGGCGCATGAACTGGAATCGCCCTCCATCTGGGACTTGGTCTCGCAAAGCGGTCAGTCGGTCTGGTCCTGCGGGAGTATGAATCCGTGGTACGGGGACGACCTTCGCGGACACATTCTCCCCGATCCCTGGTCCCGGCAAGTCGAGCCTTTTCCCAGGGACGAGTTTCAGATCTGTCATCGATTCGTCCAACAGCATGTCCAGAACCACGCCGCTCCGAAGATTCCTGTTTCCACAAAGGAGACACTGCAATTCCTGGTGTTTCTCGCGAAGCACGGACTTCAGCTTTCGACAGTCACCAAGCTGGCTCGGCAACTGCTCCGGGAACGGATCGGCAACCACCGTTGGCGACGAGCCTCGCTCCTCGATCAACTGCAGTACGATGTCTTTGAATGGTACTACCGCCAGCACCGACCGGCCCTCGCAACGTACTTCATGAACAGCACGGCCCATTACCAACACCGCTATTGGCGGAACATGGATCCCGACGCCTTTCTCATCAAACCCACCGCCGGAGAACAACGGGACTACGGCAAAGCGATCGAATACGGCTACCAACAGATGGACAGTGTCGTCGAACGAGTTCTAAGACTTGCCCCGGAGGCCACCATCATGCTGATTAGCGGTCTCGGGCAACAGGCCTACTCTCAGATGGACCGCACAGGCGGAAAACGGGTCTTTCGACTCCGTGGTCCCGAAGTTCTGTCACAGGAACTGGGGGTTCAAGGCGAGTTTCAATATGAGCCAGCGGCGGGCGATGAGTTTGCAATTCGATTTGATCGTGAGGAGGACGCGGAGCGTGCCGCGACACACCTTCAAGGTGTGCTGCTTCCCCACAACGAGCCCGCGTTTGCCGTCCAGCAATCCGGAACTCAACTCATGTGTCAATGCCGGTGCCGCGAACTTCCCGCCAAGGATGCCGAACTGCAAGTGCCGGATATGGGGCACCGCATCCCGTTTGCCGATGTCTTTTATCGACTGGACTGCGTGAAAAGCGGGCAGCACCATCCGGATGGCGTGTGGTGGATTCGACTGCCCACGCGGGAACATCGCGTCGTCAAACCGAAGGTGCCGCTGACCGCAATTGCTCCGACGATTCTGGAACTGTTGGGGATCGAGAAGCCGACGACGATGAAGACGAACTCTGTCTTCGCAAAAACGACAACGCCCCCGCTGAGCGGCGTACTTGAAGTGCGCCGCTAAACTGGCATTCGCCTTCTCCAGCGGTTATCGTCTCGATCAGCAATCAGCACCTGTTGATTCCAGACATCTGGGGAGCCCATGCGAGACTTTGAGTACGAAGCACCGACCTCATTAGCGGAGGCGGTGAGCCTGCTGGAAAGACACAACGGCCAGGCCCGTCCGTTGGCGGGGGGAACGGATCTGATCGGACATATCCGCGTCGGCCGACTCGCTCCCGATGTGGTCATCGATATCAAGAAAATCCCGGAGCTGAATGCTTTGAGCCACGGGGACGATGGCCTCCATCTCGGCGCCGCCGTCTCTTGCCGTCGCATTATTCGAGATGAACGGATCCGTTCCGACTACTCCGCGTTGGCGGATGCCTGTTCGATTATCGGGGGGATGCAGATTCAAACCCGGGCCAGCGTGGGGGGAAACCTCTGCACATCCGGGGCCGCCGCCGACTCCACACCCGCATTGATTGCCTTGGGAGCCCAATGCGTGATCGCTGGTCCGAGCGGGTCCCGTTCGATCCCCGTGGAAGAATTCTGTACGGGTCCCGGCACCAATGTCCTGATGCCGGGCGAGTTGCTGGTTGAGTTTGTGATTCCAAACCCCGCTCCTCGGTCGGGGAGCCATTACCGGCGATTCATCCCCCGGAACGAGATGGACA
>JAGQQQ010000035.1 GCA_020426125.1 Planctomycetaceae bacterium | reverse complement strand
TGAACTGAGTGGATCGACGTTGGAGTTTTCGACGCGGGTAGCGGTACTCAACCTCTGAGCCTTTGAAAAGACTGCCGTCCCGCCCCCCGTACGAGCGCATTTCTCACAACATGTCGCCGACAATTCTAGCCTCGAATCGGAACTCGGCTCTTGTGTTCAAGGTGCCATGGTGCCCAGTTGGAAACGGACTTGCGAGACTTTGAGCTTTCACTCGAAACTCTCGGCAGCCTGACCGACGCTCGAAAGCCACAGTCACCCTGCCGAACGATTGGCCAATCAGAAACTCAACGACATTCGCACAGACGGACAAGCCGACCCGTGGCACACTTTTTCCCCACGTTCCCGATCTCCGACTTGGGAACGAGGGGACAAACTCTTCTTTCTCTAGCATGGGCTGTTCAATCTGAGAGCCGCCCATGGCTTGGTCTGCTGATTCTCTGTGAGGAAAAACCCCCAACTGGGGAGCCGGATGCCCCCTCGGGGTTGGAGGGAAGGGAGCCGGAACTCAATCAGCATTCCTCACCCCGATCTTGGCTCGCACTTTCCTTTCTGCCGAACGATCGAATCGCCGGTTCCCAAAACTTCCGTTAGAAATGCGGGAGCCGGCCCTGTCGTGACTTGGGTTTCAGGCCGCCTGAACTCGCGATAACCCCGCCAACCTCACGCCGGTCATCTGTGGCGAAAAATTGTCAAATTTTTCCCTTTTTCTGTGAGATTCGGCCGGTGTGCCGCGATGAGGAACTGGAACTTCATTGCTCATGAAGAGTGTGCCTGCTGAATGAGGAACTCGGAAATGCATCGATCGCCTTCGCTTGACCCAGAAACGAGAGTCTTTCCCAAGGCGGCAACATGCTTGTTGACGTTTTTTAACTTCTGGACAAGACGCCAGCGCAGTCGGCAGCAGGTTAAGCGGATGAGAGGGACGGAACTCCTGGAAGACCGGACCCTGCTGGCGGCATTGACCGTCACCAATCTGAACGACTCCGGGGCTGGATCGCTCCGGCAGGCGATCATCGACGCCAATGGAAACAGTGAGGCGGACACCATTGATTTTCAGTCTGGGCTAAATGGCACGATCACGCTTGCCGGCGCGCCGTTGACAATTTCTTCGGACGTGACCATCTCAGGGCCGGGATCGAGTCAGCTGACAATTGACGGGAATCTCAAGTCTCGCGTCATGGTGATTCCCTTTAGCGAAAAGTCTCCGCCGGTCGTTGCGATTTCAGGGCTCACGATCGCGAATGGCCAGAATCCTGGTGGCGATGATTTCGCGTTGGGCGGGATTGGGGGAGGGATCAATTCCTCCGCTGGGGAACTCACACTCGAAGACGTGATCTTTTCCAAGAACTCCGCGCAGTCGTTCGGGGGATTCGACGAGGCCGGCTTCGCTGGCGGCCTGTCACATTCCATCGGCAAATTGACGATTCGAAACTCCGCTTTTACCGAGAACGTCGCGAATGATTCCGTCGGAGCACTGTTCTCAAACGGATCGGAGACGGTTCTTGAGGATGTTGTTTTCAGTGGCAATAAAGTCGGATCCGATTCCTTTGGAATTCTCGCCGTCAGCCTGGCCAATGGGGCGTCGTTGACGAATGTGTCCATTACCGGGAGCAGCACGCCCTTTGTCACTTCGAGTGGTTCCGCAGTGTCCCTTTCAGGGGCAACTACAACCGCGACGAATCTCACTATCTCAGGGAATACCGGAGGCCTTCAAGTTTCCGGAAATGTCGAATTCGACGGACTGAATTTCTCTGGAAACGGCGAGGGGATCCGAATCGGCGGCGGGACCACGGTAGCAATGCGGAACAGTACGATCACCGGGAATTCCGGACTGAGAGACTCCGCCGCAATCAACAATTCTGGGAACCTCAGCATCGAGAGCAGCATCATCAAATCAAACCAGTTCACAGGACTCAGACAGGACTCTGGCGAACTGGTGCTGCGAAGGTCGGAAGTTTCACTAAATGACACGGTCTTTTCAAACTTCGGGGGAGGTGGAGGTCTGGAACTGCGTTCAGGGACGGTCCACATTATCAATAGCACGATCTCAGGAAATGCGACGTTAGACAATGGGGGAGGCATCGCCGTTCAGAAGGACGCGACCGTCACGATCACCAACTCGACGGTCACCGGCAACTCAGCAGATTCCGGCGGAGGGGGGATTTGGAACAGTTCTGGTCTCGTGACACTCCACAACACGATCGTCGGAGGGAACCAGGGGAATGGAGTCGCCAGTGATATTCAGGGATCAGATGTGAATACGGCTTCCTCGGCCCATAACCTGATTGCCGACGCGGCCACGTCCGGGGGCATTGTTCAAGGGGGAGACTTGGCAAATATCGTCGGCCTGGGAGGTTCCGGCACCAGAAACATCAGCACAGTGATCAACACGACCCTCGAGGACAATGGCGGCAACGGCGTTCTCAGCCACGCACTGGTCCCTGGGAGCCTGGCCATCGACAATGGCAACACCGTCAAAGCAGTCGATCCGCTCGGGATGACGCTTCTCTTCGATCAAAATGGTTCCCGCCGCGTGCAGGATGGGGATGGCGATGGCGACCCGAGCGTCGATATCGGGGCGGTCGAAGCCGGGCCCATGGCGGCCAACGGCCTTCTCATCTTTGATCAGTCGAACGGCAAATGGCGCCTCGGCACCACCTCAGGGAACACTTTGAACTGGTTCGAGACCGGGCAATTCGGCTCAAACTTTCAAGGCTTCGTCGGCGACTTTAATGGCGATGGCTTGCTCGATGGCATGATGCTGAATATGACCAATCTCCGGTTCAACTTCCTTCGCAACAGAGGAGACGGCACGCTTGCGGCGCCCGTGTCCGCTGGCGCCCTCAGCGACCAGTTTACCTGGGACAACTTCATGGTCGGCGATTACGACGGAAACGGCCGCGCCGAAGTCATGGCTCAGATCGTCAGCACCGGCTTTGGACAGGGAGCCATGCGAAGCCAGGATTTTCTCGGTGTCAACCGGTTCTATGTCACAATGAACACCGGTTTCGATGCCATGGCAACCGGCGACTTCAATGGAGACGGATGGGATGATGTCGTCGGTCTCTTCGACAATGTTGGAAACACGCGAGCCAACATTATCCCTGCCTACTCGATTCGAACACCGGTTGGTCGACGATTCACGACGGTGCTGGCATCCGGTCAATTCGGTCAAAGCGTCGCCACTGGGGGGCTGCACGATTTGACCGTGGACGACTTCAACGGCGATGGCCGCGACGACATCGCCGTTGTCAATGCCAATGGCCAGATTTTCACGGCAACGACCGTCGGAGATCCCCGGGTCAATGCCGACGATGTGCGGAACTTCGTCGTCTCCAATGCGTCGCCCCGGCTTGATCCGGCCACGTACAGCAACTCCATCTTGTCCGGCGGTTTCAACGACGACTTGCTCGCGGACATCCTGACGATCCGTGACAACGATCAACTGATCACCGCTGTTTCGTCTCTCACCTCGAATGGCACACCGTCCCAATCACTGGCCATTGCCGGGACGTCCTCCGTCGGGGAAGAGGCCGTTGTTGGCGATTTCAACGGCGATGGGCTCGATGATCTTATCGTCCTCGGAGCAACTGCATCCCAATACCTCTCCATGGGGACCAGCTTCGACGCTGGCCTGAACCTCGGCAACGTCATCGGAGGAGCGATTGGCAGTATCGGCATAGCCCGTGCCGGGCGACTGATGTAGTCTCGAAGTCAGTCGGCTCGCGAATACAGCGAAACGACTTCGGGGAAGGAAGGACGCTCGTATCTGGAAAGTGTACGCAAACAAGAGTCTCCACAAACTTCTCTGTCATTCCATCGAAGCAGCCTGGGAGCACCAGTGTGATGGTCAACTATTCGACCGTTCGCCCTTTCCGTGGGAGAGCATCGAATTGCTGCAGGTGAAAGATGTCTTGTCGGGAATGTTGCCCAGCGTCCAACTGACGTTGGAACAATTCGGTTTCGACTACGACCGAGCGGCTGAAGAATTCCTGAATCGGCAGGGGACGGAGAATCTCTTACCTCGCTGCACTGCATTGTTCATCGACAAGGCTCAGGACATGGGGCCGTCAACACGACGGCTATTACGGCCAGTCGTTGAACAATCCGACGAATCTGATCCCAACAGCCGATCTGCTGACATCTTTTACGACATCGCTCAGAACGTGTACGACACGAAGATGCCGAGATGGTCTGAGTTCGGACTCGACATGCGAGGCCGCTCGACGATCATACGAGAGAGTTTCCGGGCGACTCGTCAGATCACGGAACTCGCCGTGAACGTGCTGCACCGACTTTCTGGGGACACCGGAAGGCATAACCAGCAAGAATTGATTTCGCTTGGATTGCTCAAACTGCCACAAAGAAACGGTGAAGACGGGTTCGAAGCAACATCCAGTCAAGTCGAAGAACCGAAGTCCATCGACAATTCGTTTGATCGACGAATCGACGAGATGGCATCAGTCGCAAAACACCTCCGCCACCTGCTTGAAGAGGATGGCATTTCCCCAACCGACTTCTGCGTCATTGACAATCACAGTGCCGGCCGGATTCTGGAATCACAACTGGCTCCCAAACTCGCCAAATTCGGCGTTGAGTTGTCACTTCAGAAGAATCGATCCTTTGAACGTAAGGCAAACACGCTTTTTGCCACGACACCGCATTCATACAAAGGCAATGAATCGGAAGTCGTCATCATTCCTTGCGTCGATCACTACGTCGCTCCCGAAGGTAAGCCGGTAGCAAACGGTCTCTACGTGGCCATGACTCGTGCCCGCTCTCTTCTGGCGATCCACAGCATCAGCGGTGGTTCGGACGCAAGCAAACGAGTGACCGACACGATTGCGGCCTGAATCGTCACTCAGAACACTCAGCCTCGGATCGATCTTTCAGACGGCTGATGGTGAAGACCAACGAAGTCACCGCTTGAATGAATTCTTGAATGGGAAACCGGGTGTCGACTGGCATAGATTCCCAGCGGCGTTGCGTTGGGCAACGGAAACAATCGGTCGGACAACCGGCTTGGAAATAGATACGAGTCTTCGGGAAGCTGTTCCTTGGTGGCGAATTGTTTCATGACCGTGGGAACCACCCGGCGGAAGCTCGATCACCTGCTTTCGGTTCGGGTCCGGATCGTTACCAGAGCATCCCCCCCACCCTCCACAGCTTCGAGCGGAATCCCTCGCTCCTTTTCACCAAACTCGGCTACCAGAACGAAACGATCCCCCTCGCTTGGTTCTGGACGGATGAGGCCGAACTGCGGAAAATAGACGAGAGGTGAGAGTGGAGAGGGAAGGGATTTTCAGAACTCGTTCGTCTTGAGAACTTCCTTCCTCTCGAAGCAAACGAGGAGACAAGCAGCGATGGCAGAATTAGACAACTTGCATCACGTGGCGATCTCAGTCAAGGACATCGCCGAGGCGGTCGACTGGTACCGAGAGAAATTTCGGTGTGAAGTCACGTATCAGGATGAGACGTGGGCGATGCTGAAATTTGGAAACATCGAAATGGCCTTGGTCCTTCCGGATGAGCATCCACCGCACATCGCCTTCACCAGCTCCCAGGCGACCGGCGATCCCAAGCTCAAGACCCATCGAGACGGAACCCGGTCCTACTACACCGCCGACTGCGCGGGGAATGTCCTGGAATTGATGGATCCGACATCCCTGTGATAGCCGTCAAGAAAACAACAAGCCGCCCGAATACACAGGCGGCTTGCAAGGGGGGGGCGTGAAACTCGATCGCGGTAGCTATGCGGCGCGGCGTTTCGGGGTCGCGTTCGTCGAGGCGAGTCGCGCGCGGTAGCCGTTGTCCGATTGCTCTTTCAGGCGTTCGAGGCTCTCCGACAGCAGCGGCATCGCGACGCAGAGTTCCTTACGAATGGCTTTTGTCTGCAAGGAACATTCACTCGCTCCGAAGCCCTGTGGAGTCTCTGTCAGAGCGGCTTCCTTGCGAAGAGACAGCCAAGGCAGATCAAAGGTGTCCGCCAGTCGCTGTGCCAATGTCAACGGACTGATCCGCTCCGCTCCGCCGACATGGTAGGTCCCCGTGAGATTCTCCTGGCAGGCCCGGTCGATGATCTCGGCGAGGTCCGTCGCGAGCATCGGGGTGGCGTGGCGAATGTAGTCCTGTTCGACGACGCGGCGGGCGGAGATCTCGGACAACATGGTCTCCAACCATCCGGATTCGCCTTGAGGCGACCAACCGAAAACATTGGTTCGGAGAACGAGCGAGTTCGTGCAGGTGCGTGTCACCTGATCCTCCGCGGCGCGGATGACTTGGGCCTGATAGCTTTGGGAAAAGCCCGGGCTTTGCTCATCGTGAAACATCCACGGTCCGGAAAAGACGGCGTCCGATGAGACCATCACCAGTTTGGCATCCGTTTCTCGGGCGATCTTCGCCCATTCCTGCGTGGATTCGACGGTGCTGTCTTGAATGCCTTCTTTGGCACTTGGTTCCCAATTCGATCGTGCGGCAGGACCGCAGAGGATGATCACGTCCGCTTGGGAGAGTTCCACATATCGGCGGGGAGCGTCTGCGGGATCCAAGGCGTCGCAATTGGGAATTTCATACCGGCGGTCGGGAGCTGCCGTGAAGACCTGATACCTGTCGGACAAAGAGGCGGCCAGATTGGCTCCGGCGACCGTATCCACTCCAACGATAAGAAGTTTCTGCACGCGATGCCTCCATGCTTGGCGTGTCCTGTTCCGTCGCGATCTCCAAGATGCGAGTGTTCGGGAGGCGGAGTATAAGACCGTCCACGAAGTTTCGCCAAGGCCAATCGGCAAGATTTGCGGATGGAGCGGAAGGAGGGCGTTTTCCGAAGTCTTCATTTGATGAGCGTTCTCCATCCGGTGGATGCTCTCGTCGCTCACCAAAAAACTGCGAAAGCCTGGCAAGACACGGCAGCTGATTCCCACGACTCCAAATGGGACGGATCAGGCCAGCTTCTAAAGGGAGCCGAGGCCAAGTTTGCCTCATCGAAACAGAACGCAAAAGGCGGTCTCACCCCAACCAAACGGACCACCTCGTTCGCCAATGACGGGGTGGATCGGCGGGAACAATCCCCCCTATCCGCCAACGAAGCCGACGGAAAATCCACACTGCCTCATTCTGGCAGCCACATCACTTCGACAGCCTTTAGACTTACCGGCTCACCCATGTCAATGGAACAATTGTCGGCCGCTAATAGTTGGCTTGTTCAGTGAATGCCACACATGGATGACATTGTTCCAAAAGTGGTTTGCCCATCCGAATTCGAGACCGCCTGTTGAAATTGCCATCTTGGAAAAGTCCAAAGTGGAGCCGATGGGATTCGAACCCACGACCTTCGCATTGCGAACGCGACGCTCTCCCAGCTGAGCTACGGCCCCTCCACTTCACCATTCTAGCAATGAATCCCGTTCTGAAAAGCAATCGGCGCGACCAGACCTGCTACAGGTGAACCCCCTTTGCCGTTCTGGACTCGTCGAATCTTATGCTTCTCGAACCCGGAGACATCGCCGCCTGCTTTGGCCGCGACCTGACCAGCCGAGTCATTCGGCTGGGGACCCTGAGTCCCTTTGCTCCTCCCAGGCTGCGAATTGGGCCGTCTCATGTCGCGATGATCTGCGAGTTTCAGGGGGAACGGATCTGGGCCGAGTCGACCTCCCTGTGCCGAACCCCCTGCCTGATTCAGGGCAAACGTGTCGAGGGGGCGCAGGCTCATTTCCCCGTTGATCGGATCGCTGAGTACACCGAAAACGGCGGTTTTGTGGACATTTATCGTCTCACACCCGTCAATGCCCTGTCTCAAGAGGAACGGCGACTGCTGTCGCTGATCCTCCTGCAACACTTCGTCGGGGCCGGTCTGCACTATGACATTCGCGGCGCCGTTTTGTCCGGAACACGGGCGTTTCAGGCGAGCCGTTTGTTCCCCGGAGCGAATCTTGAGGAACTGTTCTGTTCCGAAATGGTGGCCGCTGTCGTGATGCGGCTAAACCGGATGAACCATGCCAACCCGGCCCGTTACAACCCCGCCCGGCTGTTGCGGGAACTCGTCCGAACGGGCAAATATGAGTACGTCGAAACCGTGGGGCCGACATGCTGAAAAGCCGTTCATCCGGAAGAAAAATCACCACGATAGGTGGGGCGTACCTCGTCTTGCTCTCAAATTCCCTCTTCGCCCAAAACTTTATGGGTTCTGACGCCGAACTCGCGCAAACGGCGGAGCGAGCCCGAGAAGACTCCGCTCGATTTTGGACAGGACACCCTCTCCCCGGGAATTGGTCCGCTCCCTGCCCGATCACTTGGAGAGCCAACACCGGTCCTGGCTGCGGCTCGACTCGGTTCCAATTCGCGAACGGAGAAGTCTTCGGTTGGACGATGGCCGTTTCCGGCGATCGACCGGAGGTTCTAAAAAATGTCATCCCCCATGAAGTGGATCACATGGTCCGCGCGAGTCTGGTTCGGCATCCCATCGAGCGCTGGCTGGATGAAGGCTGCGCCTCGCTGATGGAATCGGAAACGTCACGCGACCGGCTGCGTTCGCAAGCCTTGAACCTCCCTTGCGAGAGAATCACTCTGAAATGGCTGAATGCGAAGCACTATCCGCAACAATGTTCCCAGGTCTCTGAGATGTACGCTCTGGGATTCTCATTGGTGGAGTTTCTCCTGGATCGAGATTCTCCTCAGCAACTGCTCGCCTTCTCAAGGCAGACCAGTTCAATCGAACGGCGACT
>JAGQQQ010000889.1 GCA_020426125.1 Planctomycetaceae bacterium | reverse complement strand
GTGCTCCGACTCGTCGGAGCTTTCTTTCAGGCAAAGCGTCCGCGCCAACAGGCCGATCTCCAACGGGATTCAAGCCGCGTGAAAGGAAAGCGGTGACGAGGCACCGCACTCCAAAGATCCCCGCTACCCCTCGGCACCGGCACTGATGACGACGTTGTACTTCTCGAAAATCCGTTCCACCCAGTTGATCGAATGCTGTCGGATCTCTTCGTTCGCCATCTGAGCGAAGGTCGGCGGCATTCCCGAGTCGATAAAGTTCTGGCGAAGTTGTTTGTACTCTTCTTCGGAACTCGGATCAGGGTTCTTGTCCTTGAGACGGATCACGTAATACGCGGAGTTGTCGTCGTTCGGGGCAACGCCTGCTCCTCCTTCTTCGAGTTGATTGAAGACGGTCTGGAAGAACCGCGTCCCCGCATCATCGGCTCCGGAGACAACGGACTGCCGCACCTGTGGAGTCTGCATCATGTTGGTCGGGGGAGCGGACGAACGCTGCATCCAACTGAAGGTGCCCGTGTCGCGAATGGTCAGAAACAAGCTGTCTTCGGCTCCGGTGACCGTCTCATCCGAGAGGACTTCGGCCATCGGCTTGTCGGACTGTTGAACTTTCTCCGCGAGTTTCTTGGCACGTTCTTCAGCTTTGGGAGCGGCCTGGGTCTGCTTCCAGACCTCGATGACCTGATCTTTGACGTAGTCACCGTCCTCCAAAGTCTCGGGGATGTATGCGGGTTTGTCAGCCAGCTTCCAGTAGGCAAATCCACTCCCAGTCCCGAAACTGTCCGCCTGCCCAACCCGATAAAGATCGGTAACGGCTGTCTGGAACAGGGACTGGGAAACCAACTGCGGGGAACCGAGCGACGTGAAGGCTCGCCCAATCGCGTAGTCTTCCGAATCCCGGAGTTCGGTCTGCGACAGCATCGGCGTGACGACGTACTCGAGACCGTTCTTCTCAGCGTACTCTTCGATTTTCTTGGTCGCTTCCTCGCGTGTGAGGTAACCATCGTCCTCGGGAAGGAGTTGCACGTTGTAGCCAATGGTACTCAAAAACTCGTACGCTTTGGTCGCGCGGTTGCGGATTTCCTCCTGCACCTTTCGGCGGAGGAGGTCTTCTTTGATTTCCGCTTTGAGAGCGTCATCGAGGGGAGGGACGTCACTTTTGGGAGCTGGAGGAACATCCATCTCTTCGGTCGACTCGGCAGCTTTGTCCTTGTCGCTCGGTTTTTCTGTGTCACTGTCTTCGGCCGGCTTTCCCTCTGTCGACGGTTTGTCGTCCGAAACAGGTTTCTCGGTGGCGTCGCTGGGAGGCGTTGAACCGTCTTCCGGTTTCTCCGGAGTGGCGGGTTTTTCTTCAGCGCTCTCTTTTGGAGCTGGCTGTTCGGCCGGTGCTTCCGCGTCAGCTTTGGGTTCAGGCTTCTCCTCAGCAGTTGGCTTCTCTTCTTGAGGAGAGTCGGCTGCGGGAGCGTCCGCATCGGTTTCGGCCGGATCGTCTTGGAACGCGACGAATTGCAGATTCTCGAGCTTCAGCACGCTGGAGGACGACTTGTCATCCTTCGGGACATCTTCGGATGGAGTCTCGTCTGCGGGTTTCTCTTCCTTGTTCGATTCTTTGGGAGCCGAGTCATTGCTTGGGGCCGCTTCGGGCTGCTCCGGGGTTTCTCCGGGCAACGGCAGTTGAGGTTCCCGACCCGGTTCTCCCGGCGGAGTTCCCGGAGCAGGGGCGTTTTCCATCTTTTCCGTCGCACCGGGCAACGGCAATTCGGGAGCATCCAGGGGGAGATTCAGCGATGGCGGCAACTCCAGGCTTGGCGGCAGATCCATGGCGTCAGGGATCGATTTTAGGTACCGCTGCTCATACTCCGCCTGAATCTCTTCCTCTGTCGGCTCGTCGACCAGAGGTTCAATCGCATCATAAACCGCTTCAAGATAGCCGATTTGCAAACGTCGCGGTTGAGCAAATCCGGGCCGGCCTTCGTCACGTCGACCTTCCGGAGTGAAACCGGGGACGTTCGAGCGATACATCGCGAACAGTTCCTGAAGCTCCGCCTCGGAGGGTTCGGCTCCATCTGCGACAAACGCACTGACCGGAATTCGAACGAGTTCCGCGGACGCATTCACGTTCAGTTGGCGATGGTAATCCCAGTAGGTTTCGGGGGTCGCGAAGTTGCGACCATACATCAGCTCGAACGTCTTCTTCGCTTTGATCTCTTCGCGAAGAGCATCGATCAGTTCTGCTTCGCTGACTTGCAGTTGTTTGCGAATCTCGGTGAACTGCTCGGCGGTGAGCCGTTCGCCGGTGGCTTCCTTGATGTAACTCCAGGCGACATCCTCGGGGATGGTCAGTCCCATCTCATCCGCTTCACGACGGAGGGCTTCGCCGAAGACGACATCGGTTGTCGTAATGCTGTCCTGAGAACTAAACCCAAATCCGAACTGCTGCATCGCGAAGTAGGTCAGAAACGGATTGTTTGTCTGCCCAGCAGAGCGGCTGACCGCCGCCTGGATGAACTGATTGGCGAGATATCGCTGTCGACGCAAATCCGAGACCTCAGCGACGGAGAGGTTGCCACCGTCCATTTGAACAGCCGCCGCTTCTCGCGTCGAGAAGGCCACGCCCAGCCCCAGGATCGCTCCGATGAGGACTCCGGTGAGTCCATATTCAGACGCCTTGCCAGAACGCAGGCCAGCCATCCAGGCGATGCCGCCAGCCATGGCCGCGAGGAAGAGAATCACCAGTGTCGTCGGCATCTGCCGGGGGTCCTGGACCGCCCCCAACAGGACAAACGAGATCATGGCGAAGCCGGTCACGACGACCATGAGGACTCGTTGATGCTTGCGAAATATCGCGAATGGCGAACTCATCCGTGTTCCTTTAACGCTCTCAATTTCTCCGGTGAACGAACTCGCTTGGCGACCGAAAAATGGGATCGCCAAGCGGACTCTCACAGGGGCCGAATGTCATCGGACTCTTGACAACGGCTCGAACCATCACTTAATCAGAGCAGCCAACAGAGCCAATTTCCGGTGCACATTTTGATGAAGACCAAGGTTGGGAAGCCTTGGCAGACAACGAAGCTTGCGTGGAAAAGGCCGAATCAGCGCGTCCGCATTTTAACGGGGGCGATGGTCCTGACAAGCCCGATCCGAATTGGCCCTGTTGGCAAAAGTGTTCTTCCCGCTTGCACTTGAGTCAGCGGGGAGGCACGCAATCTGGTTCCCCCCGGCAGAGTCGGATTCCAAAGATCGAACAAATTTGAAACGGGTCGCGTCCATCGACAATCCTCGAAGGATGCGGGCTGGCGACAGGAACACCCAGTTCACATGGCAACTTCCAAAAAGAAAAAAGGCCTGGTCATCGTCGAATCACCGGCGAAGGCCAAAAAGATCGCAGGGTTCCTCGGCAATGACTACGAGGTGCGAGCCAGCGTTGGGCATGTGCGCGATCTTCCCGAAAAAGCGGCCGACATCCCCGCGGCGGTCAAAAAGGAAGCCTGGAGCCGACTCGGCGTCAATGTCGAGAGTGGCTTCGAACCGCTGTATGTGATCTCTCCGGAGAAGAAGAAGACGGTCAAGGAACTCAAAGAGTCCCTGAAAAACGCGGAAGAAGTGATCGTCGCGACGGACGAAGACCGCGAAGGGGAAAGCATCGGCTGGCATC
>JAGQQQ010000034.1 GCA_020426125.1 Planctomycetaceae bacterium | reverse complement strand
TCCCAAGCGACGCCAACCCCTACGCACTCGCCCTATACCCCACGTGGGTATACAATAGCGACTCCGTACTCGAATCGAGCCCCAGTCGTTGGAGGCATTTGCAATGCAAACCGAGTTGGACCCCGTCTGCGGGATGACAGTCGATCCCAACACTGCGATCTCGCTCGAATCAAAAGGAGAGACGCACTACTTTTGCAGCGAGAGCTGCCGTGATCGCTTCGCCGCGCAGAAGAACGAGTCTGATTCAGCGGAATCCAAAACGGGAAGTTGCTGCGAACCGAGCAACAAGCCCAGTCCGAAACAAAGAGCTGAATCGTCTCCTCAATCCCCAGCAGGACGCATCTACACCTGCCCGATGCACCCCGAGGTGGAACAGATCGGCCCAGGGAGTTGCCCGAAGTGCGGGATGGACCTGGAACCGAAGACCATTTCGCGTGACGACGGCGAGGAATCGGACGCCACGGAAGCGGACATGACACGGCGATTCTGGGTGGGCGTCGCGCTGAGCTTGCCGCTGCTGGTGTTAACGATGGGACCCATGGTTGGACTGCCAATTCGTGGTTGGCTTTCGCCGACTGTCGAAGGTTGGCTCCAACTGCTGTTGGCGACCCCCGTTGTGCTATGGAGCGGCTGGCCCCTGCTGGTGCGTGGATGGCAATCGGTGCTCCATCGCAGCCCCAACATGTTCACGCTCGTCGCGCTCGGCACGCTCACGGCGTTCGGGTTCAGCCTGCTGGCTGTCATCTTTCCGACACTGATCCCCACCGCGTTCTATGAAGCTGGCCGCCCGCCGCTCTACTTCGAGGCGGCAGCAGTGATCATCACGCTCGTGCTACTGGGTCAGGTCCTGGAGCTTCGTGCCAGGAAACGAACCAGCGGCGCGATCCGCGAACTGTTGGAGCTTGCGCCCGATACGGCCCATCGCGTCACCGACAGCGGCGAAGAGGATGTGCCGCTCGACGCGGTGCAAGCCGGCGACCGACTACGCGTGCGACCCGGCGAGAAGACTCCGGTCGACGGCATCGTGCGTGAAGGGAAAAGCTCGGTCGATGAATCGATGCTCACGGGAGAGCCAACCCCAGTCGAAAAATCTGTGGGAGACAAAGTCTCTGCCGGGACACTGAACCAAACAGGCACGCTGCTCATCGAAGCCGAGCAGGTCGGCTCGGAGACGGTGCTGAGTCGCATCGTCGATATGGTGGCTGCGGCACAGCGGAGCCGCGCGCCGATTCAGAGTCTCGTTGATACGGTGGCCGCATGGTTTGTTCCGATCGTCATTGTTACTGCCATCGTCGCGTTCGGTGTGTGGGCGACGATTGGACCCGAGCCGCGGCTGGCGCACGCTCTCTTGGCCGCCGTCTCCGTCCTGATTATCGCGTGCCCCTGCGCCCTGGGATTGGCGACGCCGATGTCGATTATGGTTGGAATCGGTCGCGGTGCGCAGGAAGGAGTGTTGATCCGCGACGCTGAGTCTTTGGAGACGCTTGAGAAAATTGACACCATCATTGTTGATAAGACAGGCACGTTGACGGCCGGAAAGCCGACTTTAACCGGGGTTCAGGCAACCGGAGATTTTCCGGAAGAGGAGCTGATTCGCCTCGTAGCAGCAGTTGAACAGCACAGTGAACACCCTATTGGAAAGGCAATCCTGACTGCGGCCAGGGACCGAGACATTTCCCTGCCGGAGGCAAAGGATTTCAATTCCGCAACCGGGCGAGGAGTTCGGGCTCTTGTTGAGGGGAAGTCCGTTTCCATCGGGAGCCAGGCATTCTTGTCACAACTTGGCGTTTCGGTTGATTCCGCGAAGCTGCCGTTTATTGAGGATTGGGGAGGTGACGGAAAGACGGTCGTCCTGGTGGCGATCGAAGGGGAAGTGGCCGGAGCGATCGCGGTTAGTGACCCCCTGAAGGATCAAAGTCCCGATGCCGTGAAGTCATTGCATCGATTGGGGATCCGCCTCGAAATGCTGACTGGTGATAGCGAGGCAACCGCCCAGGCCATCGGACGGGAGTTGGGGATCGATGAGATCCGTGCCGGCGTGAGTCCTGAACAGAAGCAGGACCGTATTCGGGAATTGAAGTCACGCGGGCGACGCGTGGCGATGGCCGGAGACGGCATCAATGATGCCCCCGCGCTGGCCGCAGCCGACGTGGGAATCGCGATGGGCACCGGGACGGACGTGGCGATCGAAAGTGCGGGGATGACACTTGTACAGGGAGATCTCAGGGGAATCGAGAAAGCCATCCGTTTGTCCCGAGCGACGATGAGAAACATCCGCCAAAACCTCTTCTTCGCTTTTTTCTACAATGTTCTTGGGGTCCCCATCGCCGCAGGAGTCTTGTATCCGTTTTTCGGGCTGCTGCTCAGTCCGATGTTGGCGGCGGCGGCGATGAGTCTGAGTTCGGTCTCTGTCATCTCAAATGCTCTACGTCTTCGGCGAACAGTCCTTTCTTAATGTGGATTCGCTCCATGTCGCACGTTCTGATTTGAGAAGCAGTCCCGGGGATTCCGCCTCGTTGACACTCGGATGCGAGAGGCGTAGCATCACCACTCTTCGATGAAAACGACCTCTTTGCCTCGTTTTGGGGAATGGGTCGGCTTTGGCCCATTTCATTTCAGGATTTCTCCCCATGGCAACGACCGCCTCGAAAACGGCTCGCAAGAGGACACCGCCAAAAGAAATCCGTGAGCCCGTTCTCAAGATTAACAGCTATGACAAGCTGAGCGCCAGCATGATCGCTGGGATCCTCGGCCTCATCATCGGAGTCGTTGCGATCATCATCTGGTGGGCAACCACCCGTCCTCCCCGCCAGGAGTTTCTGGTTCCGATGGAGATGGTGGAAATCAGCGGAGGGGCTGAAGACGGCGCTCCCGATGAAACGCTCAAAATCGAGTCGCCGGAAGATCCAACCGAAAACCCCTCCGAAGATGTTCTGGATGAAGTGGAACTGACGGAAGTTGTGGAAAACGTCGTCGAATTGTCGAACGTTGCCACGGAGCAGGCACAACAAGTGGTGATTACGGAAGCATCCGGCAGTCCAGGCAGCGCCGATGGCACCGGCCGCCGAGGATTGGGATCCGGGCCGGGCGAAGGAGGAATTCCCAATGAACAACGCTGGGTGATCCGGTATTCCGACGAGACCTCGTTGGAAGAATACAAGAAACAGTTGGACGCTTTTGGAATCGAGCTGGGGGCTCTTCTGCCGACTGGTCAGTTGGTCCTGCTTAGCAATGTGAGTGCCGCTGCTCCCAAGAAGACCACCAAGACTTCGGGAAAAGGGGAAAACCGGCTCTACATGACATGGCAGGCGGGAAAGCGAAAAGCCGCGGATGCGAAAATCTTTCAAGCGAGCGGAGTGGATGTCGCAAACGCCGTCATTTTCCACTTCTACCCGAAAGCGACCGAGCAACTGTTGATGCAGACGGAATTCCAATACGCGAAACGAAAACCGACGGAAGTCCGTCGAACGTACTTTGTGGTGGTAAAAAAAGGCTCCGGCTACACGTTTGTGGTGACACGTCAGGTCTACATGCGGTAGCGGAATTCCGATGGCACGTCATCGCCCCGCGAACCACGTTCGCATCGGCCAATTTTCCCGAAGTCAACTCCCTTTTTGAAGTACAAAGGATTAAGTCGGAATGCAGACTGTACTCGAACTCTCAGGGCCGGTGATCTACACGGCGATGGCCATCGCCGCGCTCTACGGGGTCTTCTGTGCCGTATTGCTATTTCGTAAGATCTCGCAAAAACGGTTTTCGAGTCCGGCCCGAGCGGCGGAGTTCCTGGACGAGGTTCGGGATCTTCTCGACCGACGTGATTTCGATGGGGTTGCCGAGCTTTGCGATTCGCCCCCGTATTGGGCGAAAGCCGCGCCTCAGATGATTCTCGTGGCGTTGGCTCACCGGGATCGAGGCCTGTCGAAGTTGCGACAGCTCATTGCGGAGAAGTACGAACGGGATATTCTCGCCGATCTGGAATATCGGTTTTCGTGGATCGGAACGATTGTGAAAACAGCGCCGATGCTTGGACTTCTGGGGACAGTGACCGGGATGATCGCGGCGTTCGGTAAGATCGCGGGGGCGACGCAAGGGATCGACCCGACGACACTGGCAAATGACATCTCTTTTGCCCTGCTGACAACGTCCTATGGACTGATGATCGCGATCCCGTTGACGATTCTGGGAGCAGCGGTTCAGGTGAAGAAGGGAAAACTCACGGACTCGGTTCAGGAGCAACTGAGCGAGTTTCTTCACGACCTTGAGCGTGCCATGACCGCGTAACGGGTGCGAGTGTTGAACCGTTTGTTGAATTCAAGGCTGCTCCATGTTTGGCAAATCGAAACCTCGAGTTCCCGTGGATGATGAGGACCTCGATATCACCCCGATGATCGACGTCACCTTTCTGTTACTCATCTTTTTCATGGTCACCTCGAACATGAAGAACTCAAACGTCGTGGAAATTCCTCCGGCAAAACACGGGCAAGGGATTTCCACCGCCGATTCCACCGTGATCACGATCTTCAAGACGGATTCCGATCCAGAGGTGTACCTCTCTGATGGAAAGAAGGAGGGTGCCCCCGTCGACATGGCCGGGGTCACGGCCTACGTTCAGCAGGGCTATGAAAGTTCTCCTCCCAAGCTGAACGTGATCATCAAGGCCGATCGCGACATCCCTGCCGGGTATGTTGAGGAGGTGGCCCGGGCCTGTAATGACGCCCAACTCACCGGGGACGACGAACTCAAATTTTATGTTGGTGTTGTTGATAAGCGATAGCGCTGTTTTTTGTCCCTGAAGTTTCCTTCATTTGTTCCAAAGTTTTCGGTTATGCCCATCCGTTTTCGCTGTGACAACTGCGGCCAACTTCTGAGTATCTCCCGAAAGAAGGCGGGACAGGAGGTCACGTGTCCGCAATGTGTCCATCGGACGCGCGTTCCCCAGTTGCAGCCGGAGGCGACGGCGGCTGCAGCGGACTTGGCCGATGAAGACTCGGGGATGCGTCTGGCTCGCCCGCATCAGGGGGCGACAGACCATGTCGAGCCCCCTCCAGAACAAGCCTGGAAGCACCATCCGAATCCCTGGAAGCACGAAGAGGAGGAGGAAGAAGACTTCCAGATTTCTCCGTCGAATCTGGAAGAAGCGGCACTCGACATGACGCCGATGGTGGATGTCACCTTTCTCCTGCTGATCTTCTTCATGATTACGGCATCCTTTTCAATGCAGAAATCGCTGGAGACCAGTCCACCCGAGCCGGAAGAGGAAGGAGCCGCGGCCGCGCCAACGATGGAGGAACTCGAAGAGGAATCCGTCGTGGTGGAAATTGACGAGGAAAACAACCTTCGCGTGGATGATGTGCCTGTCGCGGGTGTCGGCGAGCTGACGGACGTCCTTCAGGCCAAACTCGCGGAAGGGAAAGTGGAAATGTTGATCGAAGTGAATCCGGCGGCCAGCCACGGAACGGTCGTTTCCGTCACCGACGCCGGCATTGAAGTGCAAATGCAGCGAATTCGCCGGACGACACGGAAGTCCGACGATTAATCCAGGGGGCCAACGTCCCTGAGCCCACGAGCTTTGGAACAGATTTTGGAAAGCGTCCTCGTGCAGCATCCAACCTGGAAAGTCGGGTTGACGAACTGACAGCGAGCAGGCCAACGAGCCTGCGGACCGACTTCGGAAACCTGTCAAATCAGAATGGTGGTCCCACTAGCGGAATTCACGAATGCCCTTTTTGGAAGTGATGCATCTGACCGGCGAAATTGAGCGCCGGGATCTCGATAAAAAGCAGCCCGTGACGATCGGCAGCCACAAGACGAACGACATCCGCATTGACGAGGATGACGTCGAGATCATGCATTGCCGGATCATCTGGGGAAAAGGACGTTATGAGGCGACGGCCGCGGGATCCCAACCCATCGAACTGAACGGAACCGCGATGCAGCAGGCCCCCTTGGCGGCAGGAGACGTGTTGCGGTTCGGAACGGTTGACATTCGTTATCGAGAAAGTGAAGACGACGGTATTGGAGCGGATGCCGAAGACAGCGCCTTGGGATTGAAACCCTTGACCGAGGAATTTCCTCTCGAACCTCCGAAACAATCTTCCGCAAGCCAATCAAAACAGGCCAAATCAAGTCCAGCGACTTCCTCCCAGAAATCGAAACCGACCATGCCCAAACGCGATGATAATCCTGATGCCCTGTCCAACGCGCTGGATGCGCTGGCGGCGGAAAGCATGGCCCAAACCCCGTCCGTTCCTCAGGAGAAGGCGACCCCGAAACGTTCGAAGTCCAACTCGTCGAAGAAGGGTCAGCCAGCGGCCCCTCCGGTCAACGCCGCTCAGGAAGATGACGACGACATCCCGATGGGGGAGATCGACGAAGACGATGGGGGGGATATTGAAGACGGGATGACGGACCGAGTCCGGCAGGCCCTCCGCTCACAGCAGCGCCGCCCAGGGGAGGAGGATCCCCTTCGCTCTCCGCTGGTCCTGAGCCTGACGGTTGGGGCCATTGCTCTACTGCTCACCGGCGCCATTTTCTACTTCATCGCAACCCGGCAAACCGTCCAGCAGGAATTTGACGCTGCAAAAGCTGCCTACGATGAGAACAATTTTCGGGGGGCCATCGATGCCCTTCAAACTTTTGAGTTGAAGTATCCCAAGCACGATCTCGCGGTGGAGTCGAAACGCCTCCGCGGACTCGCGCGAGTCCGCCAGAACACCGAGGGCGCACTTCCAAAATTCGAAGACGCTTTGAATGAGTTGCGGGTCTTTATTAGCGAACAGCGCGACCTTGAGGAATTCGAACTTCAACATCCCGATATTATGGGACTCGGACGCGACATCTCACTCGGGGCGGCAGTCGCTGCCGGTCGGCAGTTCGACCCCCAACTGTTGGAAATATCCCGTGAAGCCCGGACCATTGTGAAAACCTATGCTCCCAAGGACGCCCCTCCTGTGGAGACCCTTGATCAGATCGAGCAAGCGCTGAGAGTTTCGGAAGCACAGATCCTCAAGAATGACGTCTACAATCAGCACATTGGTGAAATCGACTCCGCCCTCGAAGGAGACAATCCGACTCCGCTTACCGCGTTGAAGACCCGTCGGAACCTGCTGGTGCGCTATCCCGAATTTGAACGGGACAAAAAGGTGGTCACAGCCACGGACAAGATTCTCTCCACAGAGAAGGAACAGGTCACATTCGCGGAAAGGGACCAAGCCGCTCTCGCGGAGGATCACAACTGGCCAGCGGATTCATTGACACTGGCGTTTCAGGGACGGACCAGAACGGACGAGGTTGCCGTGGGAAAGGCAGTCATTGCGACCTCTCAGGATTGCTGCTACGGCGTTGAATTCGCGACGGGGGAGCCGATTTGGCGCCGCGTGATCGGTTTTGACACGCCGTTTTTCCCGTTGTTGGAAGAGAGTCTGCCAAGCGTCGTCTTGTTCGATACGAATCATCTCGAACTGGTCCGTGTCCATCAGACGACAGGACAATTGGTCTGGCGTCAGCCGATCGGAGAGTTTCTGACGGGGGAGCCGTTGATGACCAATGATACGATTTATGCCGCGACCGATTCGGGCCGGCTCGTTGCCGTTGACGTCGAAACGGGGGCGTTGACCGGAGAACTAAGGTTCTCCCAACCCATTTCTGGTCCGGTGGAACTCAAGGACGAACAACGAATGCTCGTCGCAGGAAACGAAGAGGTCGTTTATTGCCTGACCAAACGGCCTTTGGAATGCACTTCTGTGACCTACATTGGCCACGCGGCAAATTCGATCCAAGCCCCTTTAGTGACGGCTGGCACATATGTCTTACTCATTGAAAATGGGTCGTCGACCGCGACATTGAGATTGCTGGAGACCGGTGCCGCCACCGAACCGGCCAGGGAAATCGCGACCGCGCAGGCCGGCGGTTTGGTCGTTGACCGTCCCGTGATCCGTGGCCGGGATCTGTTTGTCCCGAGCATCGGCGAACGGGTCAGTTCGTATACGCTCTCCAACGATCCCGGTCAGCCGCCGTTGACGACCGGACCCGTTTTTCAGGGAGAAGGGGACCACGTCGGCGCCGTCTATCTCATGACAGCTCCGAGTGACCAGGTCTGGATGGCAACTGGTGCGCTGAATCTTCTCCAGTTGACAACCGACGCCCTGCAACCCGAGGGAGAACCCGTCGCCCCCGGAATCGCCACACAACCTCTCCAACGGCTGTCGGGATATTTATTCCACGCCCGGCGACGGCCATTTACCCAGGCCGTCACACTCACGCGGACCGACAGTCAAGAATTGACGAGCGACTGGCAGGCGATCCTTGGAGGCCGTTTGTTGGCGGCGGTTTCCCGAGAAGGAGGTTCACTCAGCATGGCGGCTGTCAATGAGGCCGGACACGCCTTTCGAATCGGCGATCGACAACTTGCGGAGGGTCCGTTCCTGACCGACGCCCCGACGCGTCTTCCGCTGCATCCCGATTTGACCGAACCGTTGGTCGCGGGAGCCGTGTCGAACGATCGAATTGCCGTCGCCGCAGGTGGTCCCGAACCCCGCCTCTGGCTGATCAACGCCGCCGGACAGATTGAGGGATCCCCGTTGATTCCGGCAGTCCCTCAAGCCGCGCCCGAGTCGATGGGCAAGCATGTGTTGCTTCCTGTCGAGGGGCGAATCCACGTGATCCGTCAATCCGGGCAGTCCGCCGTGCAGGACTTTGCCCTACCTACGGGAGAAACTCGGGTTTGGCGAGGAGTCTATCCTTCGAGTGACGATTCCGCCGTCGCGGCAACCACTGACGGTCTCTTGATTCTCCTCAAATATGGGCAGTCCCCCCGTCCAAATCTCAGCGAAGCCTCTCGCGTGGAACTGGGGCACCCCATCTCGTATTCCCTCGCAAACGGGGAAGGTCTTATCGCGGTCGGCGACGCCTCAGGGACGTTAACCGTTTTTTCTGGAGAACGGCTTGATCCCCAGGGGAAACGGGCATTCCCTCGTGGACTGACCAATCAACCATGGATCGCGGGCGGAAGAGTCTACGCCGAAGAGGGAGGGGCAATATTGCATTGCTTAGAGCCCTCGGGAGATCTTCCGCTTGTCTGGTCCGCCGATCTTGAGGGGGCCAGTGTCGCGGGGGTTCTCATGCATGAAGGACAACTACTCATTGCACGCCAAAATGGAGAGATCTGGAAGATCGATCCGGCGTCCGGGAATGTCATCGGTCGGCAACAATTGAACAATGCAATCTCCCTGGGACCATTTTCCGCAGGGGATCGCGTTTATGTCAGCACCATCGATGGAACGTTAATTCCGTTGACACTTTAGGTCGCGGAATCCCCACTTGAACCTCGCCTCCCATCTGAATCCAAAGAATCCCAGATCCGGAATGTTATGAGAGCCCTGTTTGCACTCTGCTTTTCCCTGTTCGTGATGACGCCAGGCGTGTTTGCCCAAGTCGAGGATGAGCGTGAGTTGCCACTCTTGGACGATTTGGCAATCCCAGGCGTCGCGGAGTTGCTCACCGGGCAACCACGCGACTGGATTGTGCTCAAGAGTGGCGGAGTTCTGATCGTGGAATCGGTCAGTCCCCGGCCAAATACCTTGACGCGTATTCAAGAACGGATTGCGATCAAGGATGAAGAGCGGCGGAAAGCCAGCGCGGACCAAAGGGCCGCCATTGACGAAGAGATCGCCGAACTTCGTAACCTTTTTGTGATCCTTCCCACGGAGCCGGGGAGCCCGGAATTTAAGCTACCGATCATCAAAATTGACCGAATGATCCATCACGAAGATCTCATCATCCAGCGAATCAACCTGTTGCTGGACGAGAAAAACATCGACCAGTCACTGGAACTCTACTTTCGATTGCGACGAGACTGGGAAGACTGGAAGGGAATGACGGAGGCGTACCAGAGAATTCTCTTTGTCGACGGGAGCAATCGCATCGAACGGGGCGAGTTGGAGTCCTCCTTGGTCGTTCTCGATGAATTGCATCAGCTCGATAATGACTACGACGGTCTCTCTGAACTCGTCGGTCGTGCCGTTCGCCAGTTGATCGAGGAGTCCTTGAGCGAAGAGAACTTTCTTCGGGCACAATTCTTTCTCAACAGAATCAACAGGCTGTTTCGGGACCATCCCGTTTATCAGGAATTCACGAAGCAGCTGGGAGATCGAGCAATTGCCGTGATGACGGAGGCGGGGGCCGCCGCCGGATCCGGAGACCATCGCCTCGCCGCGATGAAGGCCGATCAGGCAGTCCGAATCTGGCCCAAAGAATCGGCCCTGAAGAATCCGCACCGAACCTATGCCGAACGGTTCCAACGGCTGCATGTCGGCGTGTTGGACCTTCCGGGTGAGGCGACCGCTTATCCCGTCTTGTCGCCCGCGAATGATCGTCATCGGCGGTTGAGCGACCTCCCCCTTTTTGAGATCGACCGATTTAAGGATGGCAACACATATTATCGCACGCGTTTTTTCGATGAATGGGAACCACTGGATCTGGGCCGTCAAATGCGGTTCACCATTCGTCAGTTTCGGCAGCCCTTTGAATTGCATCCCCTCGTTTCGACTCCGGACGTGGTGACCCCGATTTTGGCCCGGTTGGATCCCACGAATGCGAACTACGATGAGCGGCTCGCCTCTTATGTGGAATCCGTGATCGTCGAGTCTCCGCTGGAGTTCTCTCTGACATTTCGCCGGGTTCCGGCCAGTCTTGAGCCACTGCTCGCACGGGTGTCGCTCAACCAGGGTGTTTTGGAGAACGAAATCCCGTTGGCTCCGCTCACTGACCCCGGAGGATTTCGGGTCGAGTCGCAGGACCACGGAAAGATTCGCTATCTGCGCAATCTGCCCGAACCGGATGGCCTGCCGAAATACCACGTTGCCGAAGTCGTGGAGCACAAATTCGACTCTGCGGAAAAGGCCGTCCAGGCGCTTCAGCGGGGAGAGGTTTCGATGTTGCCCGAAGTTCCAGACTGGATTCTCCAGCGGATGCTGGCGGATGATCAGTTTATGAAGCTATATAACATTGTTCCCTTCGCGACTCCGGTTAGCCATGTTCTACAATTCAATCCGGAGAGCGAACCGCTTCGGGTCAAGGAACTCCGGTCGGCACTAGCCTACTCGATTGACCGTGACCGGCTCCTTCGAGAGTTTATTCTCCGCGATCCGAACGCGACCCATGGGCGAGTTGTGACGACTCCCTTTCTGTCATCGAGCCCCGCGAGAAATGTGTTGATCGAACCGAGGCGGTATGATATCTCCTCAGCCTTGGCAATGTCTTTATCCGCTCAAAGGCGGCTCAAGGAGGGGCTGCCTCCCTTGACGATGATCGTCGTTCCCGGCGAGGAAGCCGAAGCGGCGGCGCGAGAGATGGTCCGGATTTGGGGGAAAATTGGAATTCCCGTGAAACTCGTGCTGCCGACCGATCCCCCTCCGCCAAAATGGGACATCCTCTATCGGACGCTTCAGATTACCGAACCCCTCATTGACATGTGGCCGTTTCTGACATTCCAGGAACGGGCGAAACTGAGCGATTTGGATATTTATCCGGACTGGCTGAAGCAGGAAATGGTGAGTCTCGACCGGATTAGTGATGAAGGACGGGCCGTCAACGCGATGCAGACTCTCCATCGGCATTTGTGGGAAAACGTGGCCTATGTTTCACTCTGGGAGTTGGACAAGTTCCTCGTCTTCCGCCGAAATATCCAAGGGTTTCCCAGGCAACTCATGCACTGTTATGACGAGATCGATCGCTGGACGATCGATGCGTGGTATCAAACGGAACTGCCTTAGTCTTACGGAAACATTTCCCCCCCCAATTGTAAATCTCAGCGTGAGTTGATCGCTCGTGACTAGTCTCCGAATCCTTGTGTTGACGCCCGTTTTGTTGGCCCTGATGTGTGGGGGACACTGGGGCACGGTCTCATCCGTACTGGCACAGGAGCCGACGAAGGACAGTGCTGAGCCGCAATCCGCGACAGTGCCCCCAAGTGCGGATCCCAGTCCACCATCCGCCGAAGAACGCGGTCTCCAGGAAGAAGAGGAGCAGGAAGCGGAAAAGAAGGCTCCGCCGCCGCCTCCCCCCTGGGTTTTGCAGCCGTATGTCGTAGAGGTCATTTTGAATTTTGAGACCAACTCGAGACTTCCACTCACAACTCAGCAGAGGCTGGTTCAGGAGGTTCAGGGCCAGCTTCAGCGGCGTTTCCGACAGATGTGGCAAGCGACGATTCGGTTTGGAGAAGGGGCTACGTCTTTTTCCCGTGCTGAAGTGGAAGTGCTAGACAATGACACAGGCCTTGCCCATTTCGGCGAAAGTGCCGCTGACAAGGTATTCGTGGTCTCCGTCAACGCGGAACCGGGGTGGTTTGCCCTCATCTGCCGAGAATGGGATTCCGCTCTGCAACTGATGGGACCGGCCTTACGAGACAGGGTTATGGACCGTCGGGGGTTGGGTGATGCGATCGCGGATTCCATTTGCGATGCCTTCCGGCCAATTGCGGAACTGGAGGTCCTGGAAGAAGGAAAGATGGAGTTTCTGATCCGCGCGGGAGAGTACCCCCCTTTGGATCCCGAACAGACGTTGTTTCGACCTGGTGACTATCTGATGCCGGTGATGAGATATCTCAATCGAAGCCGAGAAGTCCGCAGCATCCAGCCTATTCCCT
>JAGQQQ010000888.1 GCA_020426125.1 Planctomycetaceae bacterium | reverse complement strand
AGGTATCCACGATGATCTTGCGGCCAGTCAGGCCGCAGTCCCCATGCGGCCCCCCAATCACAAATTTCCCGGTCGGATTGATGTGGTACTTGACCTCGCTTCCGAGCAGTTCTTTGGGAGTCGTTTCGGGAATCACCTTGTCGAGCATGTAGCTCTTAATTTCGTCCTGACTGACGGAATCCCGGTGCTGGGTCGAAATGACGATGGCGGTAATGGCTTTCGCGACGCCATTTTCATATCGGATTGACACTTGGCTCTTGCTGTCAGGAAGAAGCCAGTCCACATCCCGCTGGTGACGGAGGTCCTGCAAGTGATTCAGAATCTTGTGGGACAACGCAATCGGCAGAGGCATTAACTCAGCGGTCTGATTGCAGGCGTATCCGAACATCAACCCCTGATCTCCGGCGCCGTCGGCATCAACCCCCATCGCGATGTCCGCACTTTGCTCATGCAACCGGACATCGATCTTACAAGTTTCGTAGTCGAAGCCAATATCGTTGCTCGTGTAACCGATTTCCTTGATCACCTTTCGGGCGATTTGCTCGTAGTCGACATTTGCGGACGTCCGGATCTCTCCTGCAAGGCAGAGATAATCCGTCGTACAAAGTGTTTCGCACGCACACCGGGAGGCGGGATCCTGCGCCAACAACGCGTCCAAAACTCCATCAGATACCTGATCCGAGACTTTGTCGGGATGCCCCTGACTGACAGACTCACTGGTAAAAATAAACGAACGGGACATCTTTCGACTCCTCCGACTTAAGAATCCTGTAAAAAGGGAGACGGCCCCAACCGGTCCGTCGGACAACGGACTCCGCCCGAAACGGATTGCCGTCAATACTCCCATCTCGCGGAGGTTCTATGCCTTTTGACAGGGAATGTCTAGTGACATCACCAGTTCATCCAAGGAGCTACCCCAGGGCACACCATGGGAACCGGAATCTCAAATCCCGATCACAGATCGAAGAAAGAACCAGTCCTCCGCGCATCCCAGGGCGAAGCGTTTTTCCGGATCAGGGGGAGACGTTTACGGCCCGAGACCTGGCAGTCTCGAAATCTCATCAAACAGGATCAGGGATCTCAAACTTCCTTTTCCCGCGAGGTTCACCTCACGATTTCCGTTCCGACTCCCTTGTCTGAGTAGATTTCCAGCAAAAGCCCGTGGGAAATTCGTGCATCGACAATGTGGATTTTTTCCACTCCGACCTCCAGGGCTTCCAGAGCGGCTTCCACTTTAGGAACCATTCCCGTGGCAATTGTGCCGTCCGCAATCAGTTCTCGGCATTGTCGGACCGTGAGATGGGACTGGAGAGTTTCCGGGTCGTCCTTGTTGAGAAAAATGCCTGGAACATCGCTGAGAAATACGAGTTTCTCCGCATCCATGATCTTGGCGACGGCTGCGGCCGCTGTGTCCGCGTTGACGTTTAATGGATGCCCCTCGAAGTCCAAAGCGATCGATGGCAAAACGGGAATTGCCCCTGCCCGACAGGTTGCATGCAGAAGATCCCGGCGAAGATCCGTGACGGTCCCCACACGTCCCAGATCGACAGACGTTCCGTCAGTTCCTGGCAGAGTGAGTCGCTCTCCGATCAACACATTCTGCGAAAACATGTGGAGACCGACTGCCCTTCCGCCATGTGTATTGATCTGATCAACCAACGATTCGCAGATTTCTTGAGCAAGCACTCGAGTCGCGATGTTTAAGGTCTTCTCATCGGTATATCGCCGCCCCTGCACGAAGCGAGGCTCAATTCCGGCTTCGGACATCGCCTTGCTGATGGCTTTTCCCCCGCCATGGACGATGATCGGTCGCATCCCCACGGCTTCCATGAAGACGACATCAGACAGGCAACGAGTGACCGCTCCCGGGTCATCTAAGGCACTCCCCCCAAGTTTGACGACGACGTAACGATCCCGAAATCGACGAATCCAACTCAGGGCCTCAACGAGGACTTTCACTTTCGTCAGCGCGTCTTCCACAACTCCTCCGTTTTACGACTCTGGCTTTCGCGTGGTATCTCGTATTCCGATCCTGAACCGTCTGGGGGAGATTCACACAGACTCTCGCACAGGAAGGACTGTCACGACTAGGTGGCAGTCCAGTTACGTACAGCATATTAACGGGATTTCCCCCCGATCCCCAAGGATGATGAAGCCGCGCATCCCTTCCGGATTGCAAGAGACCTCCAATATCCGGGTGGAGCCCGGGGAGATCGTGAAAACGACACGGTCTTGGGGAATCGTTGGCGACACGTTGCCGTTGAATCAACGGGCCGTTATAAGTTGTGGTTTGTCCGCTCCCACGAGATTTCAGGCACGATGACCGACAGCGAACCAGAATTTGACACAGTTGCTCCCGAGTTCGACCAGGAGCCCAATGCGGGAGTGGAAAGTCCTCCAACGACGATCGGTGGAACTCTGCTCAAACTTGGGCCCGGTTTGATCATTGCGGGGAGCATCGTCGGGTCTGGAGAGTTGATCGCGACGACAAAAACCGGAGCGCAGGCCGGTATCGCCCTGCTCTGGCTGATTATCGTCGGATGTCTGATCAAAGTCTTTGTTCAAATCGAGTTGGGCAGGTACGCGATTTCGCATGGCCAAACCACATTAAACGCGCTCAATCAGATTCCGGGAAAGATGGGCCCGGTCAATTTCATTGTCTGGTTTTGGTTGGCCATGATGATGACCGGACTGGCTCAACTCGGCGGAATCGTGGGTGGCGTGGGACAGGCGATGGCGGTCGCCTGGCCAATAACAGGGGATTACCTCAATGCCGTTCAAATCCCCGCCGCGGATGATATCGAGTGGTATCTGAAATGGCATGACGACCTCGTGGGAACACACGAGGAATTTCAAAAACTCGGTCCCCTGGAGCAAGATCGGGTTCGCAACGGACACGACCGCCTGGAGGAACAACTCAACCAGTTGGGGGAACGGGGCGAAGCAGCGCTCCAAACGATTCGCGATGGAGGCTCCCTTCCGGATCCCTGGACCTGGGATGATCGCATCTGGGCCGCCGTTGTGACGCTGATTACGGTGGCCGTTTTGTACAACGGGCGATA
>JAGQQQ010000887.1 GCA_020426125.1 Planctomycetaceae bacterium | reverse complement strand
GGTCGTCGATGACCATGATGTCGCCGCACGAGTAGTAGGGATTCATGGCCCCCACCGCGTTTGAAACGACCATCAAGTCCGCTCCCATCGCTCTAAAAATGCGGACAGGAAGCGTGAGATCCTTGAGCGGATACCCCTCATACATATGAAAGCGACCCTCCATCGCCATGACGGAGACCCCTTCCAACTGGCCACAGACCAGCCGCCCACGATGGCTGGTCGCAGTCGACTTCAAAAAGTGCGGGATCTCCTCATAGTCAAACTCCGCCTCGACCTCGATCTCTCCCGCGAGGCTCCCCAACCCTGTTCCCAGGATGATTCCCGCGTGGGGAGTCCGACTCCATCGGGATCGGATGGTTTCGCAGGCTTGTTGGATCTTTTCGTAAAGGTCGAGCATCGTGCGACTTTCGCGAGGGGCGAGGAACCGTTACTTCTTCGCGGCTTTGCCGCAACGCTTGCAGCGGGCGAGAGTTCCGCCACGGCCGATGAGGCTACCGCACTTGGGGCAACGTTTCTTCTTCCGGGCGATTTTCGCCTTGGTCCGAGGTCTGAGAACCATGGTCCACCTTCTTCAAATTCACTAGGGTATAGGGGCAGTTCGAGCGCGGGATGTCTCGGGGAGTGATGGAAAGCCCGGAAGGGTAATCCATGCTTGAACTTGATTCAACAGACCTTACCCGGGCTCTCAGGATGTTCCCTCATGGGAACAACGATCTGAACGGACTTCCAGACTTCGAACTCCATTTCGAATTGTCAATGACTTATGCGATTGGGCACTTCGACGGGAACTGATCCCTGCCCCCCTAATCCGAAAAATTGGGGTGTTTTCCCGATTGCGCTGTGGGGCGCCTGGGCGACGGCGGTGACCATCTCGTTTCTCATCGAAGCCAACCGAATCCGCGAGTTGCTGATACGCGACCGAACCATCGGCAATTTCTGGAACTCTCCCAATCCGGACAGTACGTTTCTGTTTCCACTAGTGTTATTGGGGCCTTTCTGCCTGGGATTTCGATTCTATTCGGCAACAACCAAATCGTTGCAAGACGATGCGACGGCACGTCAGACGGGAGTCCGCCCCCCTTCGCGAGTTTTGCGGATCCTCGCCCCCACGACCATTTTTGTCTTGTCGCTTGCTGTTTCCGTCCGAACGACGATGTTGCTGGCTACACACGAACGACCGTCACGAACATTTCGCGACGAGACGCCAGTGATCCACGATGAATTTTCTTACCTTTTGCAAGCGAAGACGTTTCTTTCCAGACGGTGGTTTTGGGAGAGTTCCCCGGTCGCGCGGGAACTGTTTCATCAGATGCACGTCTTGAACGATGGCAAATTTGCGAGCCGGTATCTGCCAGGAACGGGACTGTGGATCGCCCCTTGGTTGGCGATGGGCCACCCTCGCTGGGGACACTGGTTCGCCCAGGGGAGTGTGGCGGTCGCCGCGTATCTCCTCAGTAAGCGGTTGACAGAAATGTCACGGGCAGACGGAAAACGGCTCCCAAACGGACCAGGGCTCGCTGGCATCCCGACAGCGTCTTGGAGTGGTCTGATCGCTGGAATTGTTGCGGGAACATTGATTGCTTTGTCCCCTGGACTGGCGCTGTTTAGCAACCTGATGCTCTCCCATCACCCGACTTTGGTCGGACTGTCCCTGTTTCTCTGGGCGTTTCTCCATCTGATGGAAACTTCCGCGATGCGGTGGTCCCTGCTCTCCGGAGCGGGGTTGGCCTTCGCGATGATTTGCCGTCCGCTGACGGCCGCGGCGGTGGGACTCCCCTGGGGGTTCTGGTGGCTGTTTCAGGT
>JAGQQQ010000886.1 GCA_020426125.1 Planctomycetaceae bacterium | reverse complement strand
GCCAGCGACCCCGTCGCCACGCTCCCGCTACGTCACGAAAAACCACGCAAACCTCTACGAGCGGTCGCTTGATTGAGGACTAGTGCTTCATTGAAGCTGAGTTGATGGGCGCCTCGTGAGCGAATCCGCTCTCGTTGTCGCTCCCGCCCTCTCCCTTCATCCTGTCAATACAGAACAAACGGACCACTAGGTCGGTGACGAGCACCGACTGGATTTGCCAGCTTTGCTGGGCAAAAAAAAACCCCGACGGCAACTTGCCATCGGGGCTGCTACTACGCCAACACGGCGCAGTCGCGCGGAGGTTTCGGGCGATTGCGGAGGTTAACCGAAGAGTTCCGTGACAGGCTCTCCGCCATCGACGATTTTCATGGGCCGTCCTAGTGGGCTGATATTCTCATGGGAGGCATCAATGCCCACGGCTTGGGAAATGGATTGGAGGAAGTCGTTGACTTCCACGGGGCGATCAGCGATTGCGGCCCCGTCAGCTGTCGTCTCGCCAATGACCTGACCACCTTGAATTCCTCCCCCCGCGACCCAGACATTGAAGGCTCTCGGGTAATGGTCGCGTCCCCCTCGGGCATTCACTCGTGGAGTTCGACCAAATTCCCCCGCCCAGACGACGACCGTGTGTTCCAACATTCCTCGATCTCGAAGATCTTCGATCAACGACGCACTCGCGGGATCCACTTCCGCCGCACGAGCACTGACCTGCTCAAAATTGTCCTGATGCGAATCCCAGCCGTTAGATCGGACTTCAACAAAGGTGACTCCAGACTCGACCAAGCGACGGGCAAGGAGACAACCTCGACCGAACTGAGTGTTGCCGTATCGATCCCGTGTGGAGACCGATTCTTGAGAAAGGTCAAACGTTACCGTTTGAGGGCTCAGAACCAGTTTTGAAGCTTTGTCATAAAGCTGACGATGGCTAGCGACGGTCGATGCGGCCCCCCGTTTCCCAAACTCTTCTTCCAACTGGCCAAGCAACCCCAACCGCCGCGCGAATCGGGCGTCGGTCCGCTGAGTCGACAAGTTCGCCGGCATCTGGCCAGGGTTGTCGACAACAAAAGGCTCGTAGTCCACCCCAAGAAAACCAGCTCCCTGGGTGCGGCCGATCGAAACGACACTCGGCAACTCCGCTTCGGGATCCGCCAGTTGTTGGGCGACACAACTCCCGAAAGCCGGGTGTTTGACGCTTCCGGATGGAATGTAGCCCGTGTGCATCTGGTAGGTGGCTCGCTGGTGGTTCCCCTCTTTATTTGTCATCGACCGAATCAGAGCAATCTCATTCATGATGCTCGCGGTTCGCTCCCAGTCTCGGGCAATCTGTACGCCTGGAACGCTCGTCTGGATCACTTTTGTTCCGCCACCATTCTCGTGATGGGGCTTAGGGTCAAAGGTTTCCAACTGGCTGGGGCCACCTTGCATCCAGAGCAAGATCAGAGATCGCCCCTGCTGGCGAAGATCATTGGCATGCAGTGCCAGCTGATCGCGAAAACTCAGCAGCCCAGTCCCCATCGCCGCGGCGGATAGTGTATGCAGGAACCGCCGACGGGAGACGCCCTGTCTTGAGATAGACAATTCGTCGTGCAAAAAGGATGTCATTGTAGATTCCCAAGTTGAATGTAAGTCGGCGGTGGCTTCCATCGGTGAATTACCGACGAGAGCAAAAC
This sequence comes from Planctomycetaceae bacterium, assembly GCA_020426125.1. GTDB lineage: Bacteria > Planctomycetota > Planctomycetia > Planctomycetales > Planctomycetaceae > HKST-UBA70. The sequence continues at coordinate 1,205 of JAGQQQ010000886.1, read as the reverse complement.
TCGGTTGAATTCAACAGGCTCCAGTAAATGTCCTCGTAGGCCTCGCCGCGACTGCCAACCTCTTTGATGTACTCCAGATTGATGGCAAGTTCCCTGGAACTTGGCGACCTCGTGAGCACCAGGAGGTACAACTCCGCCAAGGCATCCTCATCGACGTCGAATTCTTTCAAGAGCCCGGCCAGTCGCGTGCTTCCGGTCGCCCGGACCTGATTCTCCACGACGCCGGTATTCATCAGAAACAACGCTTGGGGAACGGTTCCCAGGATGTCCTCCTGGGGAGTGCTGGGATCAACACCAAAAAGTGCGGAGAAGGCAGCCTTGCGAGGATCGAGTCCCTGGACCTGCATCACCATCGCATCGCGACCGCCTCGAAAGGGGACTGGTCCAGAAGTGCCCAAGATCGCGTTAAGGGAGTTGTAGATCTGATCTGCACGCAAACGCCCCGGCGAAGCAGCGGCGAAAGGAATCTGCTCAGCAACAGGATCGACGGCTAAAGATCGCTGGTACGCTTTGGTATTCAGGATGGTTCGGAAGAGCCACTTCAAATCGTATCCGTGCGTCACGAATTCCTCGCTGAGCAGCTCAAGAACTTCAGGATGAACGGGGGTCCGCTCCGGTCCCATGTCATCGATTGGCATGTAGAAACCTCGTCCGAGCAGTTCTCCCCAGATCCGGTTGACAATGGCTCTTGAGAACCATGGGTTGGATTTGGATGTGAGATAATCCACCAGCGCGCTTCTCCGGGTGAGATCGTCCGCTCCCCTCGAGAGTGCGGGACCTTTCACCTCGGAAATGAAAAAGACCGGCTCGATCAGCAACCCCTGTGACGCGGGATTGTCCAGATCCGGCATGTAGTATTCCGCTGCCCCTTGTCCTGGCTGAGTGTTCGCCTGTGACCGTGCTTCGGCAAATTCCTCCTTGGACAGCATCTGATCCTTATTGCGGTCAAATCGCTCGACGATCTGATCGAATCTCGCCTCGACCGGGCCCCGAGCTTCGGATTTGGAGAGATTTCCGTCGCGGTTGCGGTCAAGAAAGCGGAAGAATTGATCCACGTCGAAGTCCGCTCCGCGGCGACCCGATCCACGTCGATCTTCAAAAGAGGAGACGGCGAACGTACGAATCTGACCAGGATCCTCCGGCCGTACGCTCAGACGAGGGAAGAAGGCGGCCAATTGATGGAACTGTTCCCTCTTCCAGGAATC
>JAGQQQ010000885.1 GCA_020426125.1 Planctomycetaceae bacterium | reverse complement strand
TGGTCTGCGAACCGTCGTAATCGACTCCCAGTCCCCCGCCAACGTCGAGGTATTCGAGTCCCGCCCCACGGCGGGAGAGTTCCACATAAACTCGCACCGCCTCATTGATCGCGGCCTTCACTTGGCGGATGTTGGTAATCTGGCTTCCCAAGTGAAAGTGAAGAAGTTTGAAGCAGTCGGCCATTCCCTTGCTTTCGAGAAGTTCCAGACCACGCAGGATCTCGGAGACGGTCAGTCCAAACTTGGATCGATATCCGCCCGACGACTGCCAGCGTCCGGCACCGCGTGCCGCGAGCTTGACACGCATCCCGATCTGGGGCCGGACCCCCACCTTTTCCGAAAATTTGAGGATCCGCTCGAGTTCGGAATACTTCTCCACGACAGGCAACACGGTCCGCCCGAGTTTCTGCGCGAGAAGAGCCATTTCAATGAACTCATCGTCCTTGAATCCGTTGCAGATGATCGGCATCGATGGATCCGTCATTGCCACCACCGCGAGCAATTCGGGTTTGCTCCCGGCTTCGAGTCCGAAGCCATATTCTCGGCCGTATTCAATGATCTTCTCCACGACTTCGCGTTGCTGATTGACCTTAATGGGATAAACGCAGGAGTATTTTCCCTGGTAGTCGTGATCCTTGATGGACTTTGCGAAGACGTCGTGGAGTTCCCGAAGCCGGTCCTTCAGAATGCCGTTAAAGCGGAGTAAGATGGGCAGGTCCAGTCCCCGAACTTGCAGACGGTCGATCAACGCCTTGAGATCAATCGATTTGGATCGGTCCCGGTCGGGATGGACAAGTAAATTGCCGTTTTGTGAAACGGAAAAAAATCCGTTCCCCCAGCGCTCGACTTCGTAAAGGTCAGCCGAGTCCGAAGCGGACCAGGAATTCGCGGGATCAATCATCAACATTTCCTAAGTGGTCTTACGACTCGTTATCAACAAACCTTCCAGGCTCAATGTTTCGCGCGGCCTGCAACTGGGGAATGGCCGGATGTCAAAGATCCGGAGCCGGAGCATGGAAGAACCGCGAATTGTCTCGAAATGCGGAATTCTCGCAAAGGACTCACGTCAGAAATTCCCGCGATTACGAAAGACGGAGTCATCCTTTCGAGGAAAGTACGGTGAGAATTCCGCCGGCCCCCGCTGTTGCCGCTCTGGTCATGAAGTCCACTTCAAGGGGGGGCCTGAGGCGAGGTCCCATTCGGCCCGTTTCAACACTGGATGCCGATCCCTTGAATGCAAAATCAGAGATCCCCTCTGTCAGACTTTGCCATCGAGAAATCCTCACATGGGATCAGAAGACGAGACAGATCTTGCCTCAATACGGGGAGTTGCCGCTCCCCATTCGCCGGATGAGACCCGAACATAAGAAAAACCTCGCCTATTTTCAGGCGAGGTTTTGTGTTCCTGAATCACGTCACGTGCAGGATTCAGCGGGTCGTTGTGTTGTTCGCGTTGCCAATGGCATAGACCGCTCCGCGATAAGCGGAAAGTTTAGGATTCTTTCGATTGGCGGCCTGCTTCCAGTAGGCGATGGCATCCTGGACTCGTCCGCGACGCTGGAGTTCCATGCCGATGAAGTAGTAGCCTTCGCAGTACTGGGCCTCCCGTCCAGAGGGGTCAGAGGCGCTCGCCGATTTCAAAAGGTTGGTCGCGTCCAGTTTTCCAAACTGAAACAGGACCAGTTTATCGACCCAGTCTTGTTTCTCTTCCGGCTTGGTCAACATGGACTGGTAGGACGGTTGATCGACACTGTTCAATCGAATTTCGCAGGCCAGTTTCCAAGGGAACAGGAATCGCGTCTGGTTGCTCAGACTGATGGCCGTGTTAAAGGAGTTCAGCGCCCCCTGGTAGTTGCCTGTGAAGAATTGCGCGAATCCAAAGTCCGCATGTGCCAGCGGACTTTTGGGGGACATTTCAACGACCTTGCGGTAGTCCGCCAGGGCCTCTTGAGCCTTGTTCTGATTGAGACGAGCCGTTGCCCGAAGGCTAATCGCGCCCGACTGATTGGGGTCGACATTCAAGGCCTGATTGAGGGCGGCTTCCGCGTTCACAGAATCGCCCGCCTCCAGGTAGGCGTACCCCCGATTGATGTATGCCGGGATGAATTGGTTGTCGAGTTGAATCGCCTTATTGAAGTCATTGATTGCATCGGCGGCACGCCCGACCGACTGATAAAACATTCCTCTGTTGTTGAAAACCACAGGGTTCGTGGGGAACTGTTGGACAACTCGCGTGTAGGCAGCGGAGGCGGAGTCCGCATCACCGGTCTTGGCGGCAAACTCGGCGAGTAGCATATGGGACGCCAAGTGCGAGGGAGAAATCTGAATCGCCTTGTTCAGGTCCGCTTCCGCCTCAGGGAACTTCCCGAGTTGTGAATGGGCTTGAGCCCGTTGATAGTGCAGGTTCGCCCGTTGGTCTCCCGTCAAATCCTGGCGCTCCAGGACAGAATCAGCCACTGTCAGTGCGGATTCCGCGTGATTGTTTTTTCCTTCGAGTTCCGTCAGATGGCTCATTCCATAAATGTAAGGGAAATAATACTCGGGCTTGCCGTTTCCTTCGAAGCGGATGGCTTCCCGGGTGTCGGCGATCCCGTCGCGGACCATCTGAGTGTCCTTGGCCTCAATTCCAAGTTCGATGCGGCTGCTTCCCCGCACGTAGAGGGCTTCATGATCATTGGCGGTGGCGACAAGCGCCTGATTCGTAAGTTCGATTGCCTTCGAAAACTCACGTTTGTGGTAGGCGGCTTCGGCCTGTTGTTTCAACGTTCCTGCGTTGGTGGGCCGCTGTGCGTCAACGTGAGTCGCACAAACTGAGAAAACGGCTATCCAAACCGGCAGGGCAAGGGAAAGGGAACGTAGCATGTCCGGCTCCTCCATGAGTCAACCATTACGGATACGGGGGTGTTATTGAAAATTGTGCATTTCCATCAAGACCAGTTCCGGAACTTCTCAAGGTTTTCCCCACACCCATGGAAGAAAGTCGACCTTTTGAGGTCAATTGCCCACCGAAATGCCCAAGCAGGATCGTTGGACGCTCAATCGCAGAGAAGTTAGAAAACCCAAGTGCCAAATCTCGAACA
>JAGQQQ010000884.1 GCA_020426125.1 Planctomycetaceae bacterium | reverse complement strand
GATGCCGATCTCGGAGCTGTTTCCGCACACCTCCCAACTCGCCGATGAACTCTGCCTCATTCGGTCGATGACGCATCGGAACCCGGTGCATGGTCCCGGCGAATGCGTCGCGTTAACGGGGACGGCGACCGGCCAGCGGCCGAGTTTGGGAGCGTGGTCGATTTATGGACTCGGTTCGGAGAGTGAGGAATTGCCCGCTTTCGTGACGATGAATCTTCATACCGATGGCATGCAATACCCGCAGGCCGCAGGATGGGGACCGGGTTTTCTGCCGTCGCGGTTTCAGGGGACCGTCGTGAATCCAGACCAGGGAATCGAACATGTCCACATGCCGGCAGGCGTTACCACCGAGCAACGTCTCGACGAACTCTCCGCGATCGAGGAGTTGAACCGCCGGCATTTGGATTCGCTTCAGCAACACAGTGAGCTGTCAGCTCGTTTACGCAGCTATGAACTCGCCTTCCAGCTTCAAACCGCTTCCCCCGAACTGTTCGCGGTTGACCAGGAAACCGAAGAAACAGCCCACCTCTACGGGATGAACGATCCCACCGCGAAAACCGTGGCTCGGGGTTGTCTGATCGCGAGACGGATGGTCGAACGGGGCGTCCGATTCATTCAGCTTCGTGTCGGCGGCTGGGATGCGCACGGCAACATTCAGGGAAATCACGAGCGAATGGCCCAGCGAACGGACCGTCCGATCGCCGCGCTGTTGATCGACCTCAAACGCCGTGGACTGCTCGACTCCACGTTAGTCGTCTGGGGAGGCGAATTCGGCCGGACCCCGACGATGGAAGGCCGAGGCAAAGGCCGAGACCATTCGCCCGCCGCGTTTTCGGTCTGGATGGCCGGAGGAGGTGTTCAGGGGGGAAAGATCATCGGAGCGACGGATCCGATTGGATACACCGTCACAGAGCGTCCTGTCGGCCCAACCGATTTGCACGCGACAATCTTGCATGCTCTCGGCATCGACTCGAATGAACTCGCCTACGATCACCACGGTCTCCGCGAAACCCCCCTCGGCGTCACCGGTGGAGCGGCCGTCACCGAAGCGTTTTTGTAACGAGACCCTTTCCGTCCAACGGAACTCCCTGAAATGGTGCTATCGACTTTGGCGGGGAACGGCCATCGCCAAAGTCACCCCTTGCAGCATCGAGATTTCTTCTGGAAAGCGAAGATAGGTCGACAACGAGAGACCGACCTCCCCCTGCTCCCGTCAGCCATCTCACTCGGTCAAATCGTTACAGAACCCCTGTTTCGCGTAGCCACTCTTCGCGGAAGGTCCTCATGCATTTCCGAATATCACGATTGAACCAATGGCAGGGTTGAGTCAAGTTCTGACCGTAAGCTGACGGCGATGCGGACAACGTTGTTTTTCCCGTCTCCCCTCCCATTTCCGACCGGACCGTTCACTCCTTCATCCGGAAATGGATATGCCTTTGGGAAACCGTCGATACAAGTAATGCGGAGTTATCGCTCCGGCAAGAAGGCTCCGGAAAGTCCGCACGAAGGATCAAAGGGGAAAGGAGTGGGAATCATGGGTGAAATGTGCAGGATCCTGGTCTGGGGAGGCTTCTGGTGCCTCCTCTGGTCTGGCACCGCAAGTGGACAGTTTACCTCCTCTCCGCAGACACGCCCTGGACTGGGAGCACAAACTTGGTTTCATGGATGGTATACGCGAATCACGTCACACAACGGCGAAGACGTTGTTGGCATCCTCACGGCATCGCTCTTCGACCTGGATCCGCAGGATTGTTTGGACCATACGGGGGGCTACGTCGCCATCATGCGGAGAAATCGGGTCACGGGCAGACTCGATGTTTATGAATCCTTTCCTCCATCCACTCGCGTAGTTTTGGGTAACGCATTGGCGGGAAAGCAAGCCGAAAAAGTCGGCTACCACTGGGAAGCGGACGGAATTGGCTTCGCCAATGAAGACGAGGTTCACATCCAACTTCACGATGGCATCTCGTTCACCGCTTGCTTCCACAATCGCCAAGCCTGGGATCCGAAGCATCCTCGGAGAGGTCCCGAAGGACTGGCCGAATACCTCGCCCTGCTCCAAGCGCATTGGAGCGTTTACAGCGTGGCATCGGAAACCAGCTTTCGACTCGCGGATTCAACGGGGGAATTCATCGGCAAAGGGGTTGCCCACCAGGAAACCAACTGGGGACAGGCCTTTCCCAAGGCGTTTGTCTGGGCACAGGGTTGCAGCCCCGATGGGCAGGCCAGCTTTGTCTTAGCGGGGGGGAAACTCCCCCTGGGAGCCGGAAACTTGCAAGGCTGGCTCGCTGGGTTGCGCACTCCCGATGTCGCATGGGATTTTCGACCGCAGGTTCCGGGAACGGTCTTTTCCACACAAATCT
>JAGQQQ010000883.1 GCA_020426125.1 Planctomycetaceae bacterium | reverse complement strand
CTCATTGTCCGGCTTCAGCACCAGGAGTCGGCCCGACTTCTGATCAAAATCGCAACCGAGATTCGATGTGCCCACGCACGATTCGAGCATGATGTCGCGACCATCGACCTGAAATATTGCTACCCCTTCGATTGAGGTACAAAGGAGCCGCTTTCCGTCGTGTACCCAATCAATCGATTTGAACGTCCCACTTACGACCTCCCGTTGTTCCCTTTCGAGATTCTGCGACATGGCTTGAAGGGAATCGCTCGTGGCCAAGGCTTTCGTGGAACCTTCCACGCTCCAAACGTAAATGCGATCAGTGTGTGCCGTCGCAACGGTGGTGCCGTTCCCTGTCCACGCCGCCGCTGTCATCTCTTCGTCGCCAACGACTCGCTCGGTGAGCGTATTGTCTACCAGATTGTAGAAGCCGAGTTTCCTCGAACCTTCGAGATTCCCAACGGACCACCGCTCATTGGGGCTGAATGACTCAAAGGAGGCTTTGTCGGGAAGAAACCCAACAAATGCCTTGTCGACGTTTGCAGGAGTATCCTCGAATCCCAAGTCATTGCGACTGATGCCTGTCAAGGGCGAGGAGCGATCTTGACCTTGTTTGCCATGCTTCCGGGGCGTGACCGCATCGACTCGAAGCACCACAAGATTCTCGTCGGTACAGTAGGCGATGTGCTGCCCAAGGTCATCAAGGTCCCAGTGCGAGATGACATCAATGTCGATAGTGTCCGTCGATCGAAAGATCAGCGCCCATCCCTCTTCATCATCTAGCTCATACACGTCAAACCGCCGGCCTGAAACGGTTTCGTATGCGACGCAAAACCGTTTTCCGGTCTGACACCCTTGGATTTCCACCCTCCCTCGCTGGACTCCGTCCAGATGAATGGACTGAACCTCGCGCCCTGTGTCGACATCCAGCAGGTGAATGACGTGCGGCTGTCCCGATTTCGTTTCACCGTAGACAGCGAGTTGTTCATCCGCTTTGATCAAACCGGCCGCAACGAAGTCATCGGCAAATGGAAAGGGCCGGGCGATTACCCCTTTCTCCTTATTGTGCACGAAGTACTCCTCGACATCTACCCAAACGAGCGCCCGGCCAAGTTGACTGGGGACGACCTTGGGATCGCAATTGTTGAAGAGTACAACCGACGGATTCGGGTTGGGACCGTAGATATCCTGCGAATTGAACGTGCAGTGTTGCAGAACAGCGTCTTTCTCGTGGGAGTCGATCACCCAATGGTGACGCAGTCGAATTCGGGGGGAATCCGTATCGATCCATTCACTCTCGATGTAAATGAGCCCATTGGCCGAGGTACACTGGTCGATCGACTCACCGGGGAACGTTCCAGTCACGGGCTCAAGGGGCTTCAATTCGTCGTCCGCTGCGACGAGGATGTCAGACTTATTGAAGCCTTTGTTCTCATTCGGAACGGCAACTTTCATTCTCAAAATGACCTTGCCAGGAGTGACATCGAGCAAGTGAGCGTCCAGATAATGGTACGTCGTCTTGCCAAATGTGACGGTCGGAGCGCGTGCAATCATCGTGTCATTTCGTGGATAAGACGGCCCGGTACCGACAACATGCCGTTGGAGAAATCCGGCTGCATGGTTCGATCGAGGACTGCGGTCGTAATCGATGTCACGAGCATCCACATATTCCGAGAATTGTCCGTTCTTTAGAGAGATGACATATCGCCCCGGTCTGCGGCCGAATCCAAGCACGATGCTCATCTGCCCATCGCCGGCTCCAAACATCTCGATCTTCTCGATATCATCCAGTTCAGTAGAGTCATCAAAAGGAGGAGTGAACTGGAAACTGGCTTTCCCCTGGGTCTCTAGCTGGCGAATGAAATCTTGAGCATGCGTGTCTTTTAAGGGGCTCAAGAGCAGCATTGAGAACAAGAGTAGGGTGAGTGAAATGTCATTGGGGTTCGACATGGGAACGAAATCCTGGATTGTTCGGAATACTTGACTTCGCCAAGGAGCTCGGCTCGAACGGCGCCCAACGACGGCTTCGGAGAACCATCGCATGTTGTCAG
>JAGQQQ010000882.1 GCA_020426125.1 Planctomycetaceae bacterium | reverse complement strand
GCCAGACTCGCTGAGACCGCAGCAGAAGGTTGCGACGATCGTCCGCAGGCAGGAGCTTGGCGGTCAAGACGAGTTGTTCGGGGGCCAGCGTGCTGGGATCGAGTTCCCTGGCAATTTCAACCAAAGATTGAGGGTAGTCCCACATCTGATGGTTCCTTAATTTCGAACGGATCGAAGAAGGAGCGTCCGACCGAATCGCGATCTCCAGCAAATTGTTCCGGAAAGAGAAATAGTCGTCCCGTTGCGGCATCTCGGATCGCTGGGCTTCCCGATGCGCCAACCAGGCCCAATCATCGAGCGCATTCAAGATTCGTTCTCGCACCGGAGAACGTTCAACAGCTTGCACAAATGGCGTCAAATCGGCGGTTGTTGAAGACAGCAACTCGACCGGGAATTGATGTTCTTGAAATGCGATTTGATACTGTTCAATGGCGGTGAAGCAGTCAAACCACCCGTCGTGCCAACTAAAGTAGTCATTGCGAATCGTGTCCAGCTGACCTGCGAGATGGAGCGCAGCCTGGAGGCTTTCAAATTCGTCCGTTGAGCCGAACTCGGTTTTCGCCGAGGTGAGCCTGGCCTTCGCATTGGAGTAATCCCCCGTCGAGATCAGCGACTTCGTCTCCTCAATGGCAGATGAAGCGCGTTCCTGCCGGGATCGATGCTGATGCCAGGTATGCGTTGAAAGGGCGCCCAAGAAGACCAACAAGAGACCCGCGATGGCCGCATACCTTCGGCGGAGCACCCGTCGATTCGCGTCCTCCCGTTTTTGAACCTGCAGTCTCTCGATCTCCAATCGTTCTTCCCGGGCACGCTCTTCGACAGAGTTGAGATAACCAGAAATCATCTCCGCGACGATTCCCGCGTTCCCTGGCCGATCCCGTTTCTGAACGGAAAGGCAGCATTTGGCGATTGCGATCAACTGTGGGTCGACATGACAGTTTTCCAGGCGATTCAGGCATTCCTCTAAGTCGCCACTGACAGCAGCGTGTTCCACTTCCGTCGGGTCAGATGACGAATAGGGGGGCTTACCAGTGAGAATCTCACACAGGATCGCTCCGAGTGAAAAGACGTCCGTTCGACCGTCCAATCCCGAATTGAGCCCTCGGGCTTGCTCAGGAGCCATGTAGGCCAGCGTGCCAAGGATGTCCCCCATCCTCGTCAACGCCGCCTTCTCCGGTCCCGAGAAGTGAACGATGCTGCTTCTCTTCGGTTCGCTTGAAGAATGAACTCGTGGGGAATTCAGCGTTCCGGCAAGCCCCCAGTCCATCACCTGAACTTCTCCGTGACGACCGACCATTATGTTGTGTGGTTTCAAATCACGATGGAGAATGCCTTTTCGGTGAGCAAATGCCATGGTCTCGCAGACTTTCTGAAAGATCAGCAGTAACTCCAGATGCGGTCCCGGAGCATCAGAATCCCGTTCATCGAACTGCCGGATCAAGGAGCTTAAGGTTTGCCCCTCGACAAGCTTCATTGTGAAGTAATGTCGGCCATCCGCAAGTTGTCCGAGAGCGTGAATGGGGACAATGAACGGATGGGAGAGTTGCCCGGCGATTTTCACTTCGTCAATGAATCTTTGCACAAACGCCGGGTCACGGGCGGCTTTCGCTTTGATGACCTTAACCGCCACTGTGCGTCCCAAGGTCAGATCCTTGGCCTTCCAAATGATCCCCATTCCACCTTCGGCGACTCTTTGACCTACCTCGAAACCCGGAATCTCAGGAACCGTCGCGTCGTCCACCAGGCAATCGACCTTCGTCGGGGAATTCGGAGAATGCGACTTGGGCTTCTTCGCGGAAGTTTCCAAACGCTTGCGAACACTTTCACGAATTTCTTCAGGGAGTTTCGAGAGAATGGAATCGATCGAGTCTTCTTCCGACGTCGCGTCCGAATGCTCCAGTCGGACATGAACCAATTCCACGCAAAGCTGCTCACGGTGAGGTTCCTCGATCCGATCGATATACTCGATCAGTTCAATGTCTTCACATTCGAGAAGTCGAGCTTCATAGTCATCGCAGATTTCATCGATCTGCCGAGCGACGTTCAGCCGGTAGGTTGATTCCAGAAGGGCGTGCTGGTTCATGAGTCTTCTCCATGTGCTTGGGGGAAAGTCAGAAAATCGAGCACTCTCCCGCCACCATCGCAAGGGGCCAGGCGGCAGAGTTCTCTTCGAAAATGCTTCGTTCCATCAGGGCCGCGGCGACGCGGATTACGACACTTTCAGTCCTTCATTGACCCAGGTTTCGCGAATCAATCGCAGCTTTCGGGCAATGGTGGCTCTTGACCGGCCCAGCGCATCCGCGATCTCCTGGTCGGTGTGGCCTTCCAACTTTAAGATGGCGATTCGACGCAACTCTGCCTCACCAAGTACGAGAAATAATCGCGCATGTTCCTCCTTTGCTTCGACCAGCTCATCTGGCCGCAAATCGTCATCCGCGATCGCCACCGGCTCACCGTCATTCGTGGCACCGTAAAGAGGAACATGGTCGAGTCCCCCTCCGCGTCGCTGCCGATGCGCATGACGCATCTGCTTGATCACCTTGCGACGAATAATCGTCAGCATAATTCTCAGCAGCCCCGACTCGTCCTCAAACTCGAAGCGATCCTCGCGAAGCCCCTTCCACAAACTGAGTAACGCACTTTGCACCGCCCCTTCTTCATCTCGGGCAATATGGGTTGTGCCGCGAAAGACTTGCTCCGCGAAACGTAGAAACGCATCCGACTTCATCTCCCAGAACTGCTGCAACGCCGCTTCATCCGCGGACTTGATCCGGCGGAGAATGGAACTGTTCATCTCTTGATGCCCCCGTCGAAGGTGAAAACCGCGGACGGTATTTTCCGTCCGTCTCTTTCTCTCAACGGAGCCGCGCCAGGCGAAAAAGTTCAGGCTTGGAAGAAATCTGGGATTCCCGCCGAGCCCCTCCCTTCCTCTCAAGTTTTTGAAATTTGTGAGGCGCTTTGTCTCATCAACGCCATGGGAAGGGTGAAAGAGGCAAACACGCTCGACAGCAACCTGCCTCGAAAGAATTTCGGCCGGAATTCAAATTCCCCCATTTCTGTTTGAAAGGACGATGAGATGAACGTTTCACGCATTGCACTGACGTTGGCACTGCTGGGGGGCTTGGGCACTTCGCTTGCGGACGTCGCGGAAGCCGGCAACGGTCGCTGCTACGGACGCCAATGTGGCCCCGGATTTCAGCAACCCGGCGGC
>JAGQQQ010000881.1 GCA_020426125.1 Planctomycetaceae bacterium | reverse complement strand
TAACGATCACAGGCAGCCTATTCCAGGGAAACTTTGCTTCGGGGTCTGGCGGGGCGATCTATCACACGGTTGGCAATCTTAAGATCGACGGCACGTCATTTCTCACAAGTACAGCTTTCAGGTCGGGAGCCATTTACGCCGAGGGAACAATCACGATCAGCAAGACCAAGTTCTCGCAAAACGCCAACTATGACGACGGTGGCCCGCACGTCATCACCGCGAAGGGAACAATCACGATCACCGAATCAGAATTCACCAACAATATTTCCCAGCGCGGGGCCGGGATGGCCAAGCTCACTGGGAATATCCTGATTTCTGACACAAAGACGGCTAACAATGATTACGGACTGGAGATCGATGGGACGGCACTGCTGCAAAGAGTCTCTTTGGGAGTTGTTCCCTTCAATAACATTGATGCCACAACGCTGATGACTTCCGGATCAGTCCAACTCATTGACAGCACTGTCTCCGGCGGCACGGACTTCGGAGGGACTCTCAGAAATTCTGGTGATCTGGTTGTCGAACGTACCGCGTTCTCCGGCCTAGCTGTATTCAGTGCCCCGATCGCCAACAGTGGGACCATGCATTTCATCAGTAGTTTGGTATCACAATCGATCGGCGGGTTTGCCGTCATTGTCAATAATGACAACGCAGTCATGACGATCACGAATAGCACAATTTCTGGGAATACTGCAAATAATGGCGGATCCGACGATTCGGTCATCTCCAACGGAAATAATGGGACATTGACGATCGCCAACAGCACGATTACTGGAAACGAGGCGAGTTCAGCAATCACTGGAGACGGCATCCTCCTGAATAATTCCATTGTTGCTGGAAATGTCGCCGATTTCTCTGGAACGCCAACGACTGAAATCGACGGAACTTTGAATCCGTCATCGTCGAACAACGTCGTCGGCGACCCCGCTTCCGCCGGCGGACTGACCCACGGCAAGAACGGCAACATCATCGGCGTCGGCGGCGCCGGCAGGTTAGACATCCACACGGTGCTGATCACAACGCTCGGCAATAACGGCGGGCCAACCCGGACCCATGCGCTAATCCCAGGGAGCCCGGCAATCAATGCGGGCAGCAACGCTCTCGCGGTGGATTTTGCAAAGATCCCCTTGGCGTTTGATCAGCGGGGAATGGGCTTTGCGCGGATTCAGAACTCCACTGTTGATATCGGGGCCTTTGAATCCAATCTGACACCCCCTTCGACGCTCACATTGACGCTGGATCGGACATCGGTACTTGAGGGGAGTCTTCCGCACATTGTCGCCACAGTGAGCCGCTCAGGGAGCACCGCCAGTTCCTTGGCAGTCACGATCATGAGTGATAGTACCGAGGTCTCATTCCCGCCGACGATTACGATTCCTGCCGGAAAGGCTTCGACGACTTTTGAACTTCAAGGAGTTGACGACGGCATTGTCGATGGCACCCAAACGGTCATCGCTACCGTCAGTGCCAGTGGTTTCACGTCCGACAGTCAATCCTTCACCGTGATCGACACCGACGCGACGAACGGCGAAGGGGTCCTGATCTTCGATGACGTCTCCCGGACCTGGCGGCTTGGTGTTCCGAACGGGACTGGACTGAACTGGTTCCAGACGAATCCGCTGCCTGCCGCAACGAACGGCTGGCAGGGCTTCGTCGGCGACTTTAACGGCGATGGCCTCCTCGACGGCATGGCCCTGAACATGAGCAATCTTCGCTTCAACTTCTACCGGAACACCGGGGAGGGAACGCTGGCCAACCCTGTTCCAGCGGGCGCGCTGTCGACCAACTTTACCTGGGACAACTTCATGGTCGGCGATTACGACGGAAACGGCCGCGCCGAGGTCATGGCCCAGATCGTCAGCACCGGCCTGGGACAAGGGGCGATGCGGTCCCAGGATTCCAGCGGAGTCAGCCGATTCTATGTCACGCTCAACACCGGCTATGAGGAATTGATCACCGGCGACTTCAATGGCGACGGGATTGACGACGTCGTGGGACTGTTTGATAACGTGACTCAAACTCGGTCGAATATCATTCCGGCGATCTCGATCAGTACGCCGGTGGGTCGCCGATTTACGTCCATTCTCGGTTCGGGCCAGTTTGGCCAGAGCGTGGCCACCGGCGGCCTGCACAACCTGACCGTGGGAGACTGGAACGGGGACGGTCGCGACGACATTGCTGTCCAGAACACCAACGGCCAGATCTTCACGGCGACGACGATTGGTGACGCACGAATCAACGCTCCGGGCGCCCAGAACTTTGTCGTCTCCGCACGGTCACCCCGATTGGATCCCGCGACTTACAGCAACCTGTTCGTCGCTGGCAACTTCACGAATGATGCTCGCGAGGATCTCATGGTCCTTAGAGATACCAATCAGTTGATCGCCGCGATCTCCAACGTGAACACGAACTCAGGGGACGCGATTCCCGACGGTTCGGTGGAACAGCATCTGGAAATCTGGGCCGAAGGGGTCTCGAACGGAGAGGACATCATCGTTGGAGACTTCAACGGGGATGGACTTGATGATGTCGTTGCTCTCGGGACGACGGGAGTGATGTCCCTGTCCGGCGGCAGCGAGTTCTCAGTTGGCCTTAACTTCGGCAACGTCATCGGCGGAGCCATCGGCAATATCAACGGGGCTGGGGCGGGCCGCGTGATCTGATCCTGGCTCAACCAGGAGGAGTGACCAAGAGAGTTGAACCAGCGGATGCGTCCTGGATGGCGCGTCCGCTGGTTTCGTTTTCAGAGTGATATGAGAACGGCCGATCGATTGGAGTCTCCCGTCGCGGCGGTCGGTTTGACGACCGGACTGCGGGGGGCTTTCGTTTAAGCGAGTGCAGGGGAGACAGGACAGCCGACCAGACGACAATACACACGGAGGAGCCGGCAAGCAGGAAGTCGGAATGCTTTCCGTTTCATCTCTATGGGGCTTGTTGAAAAAAAGCGAACGAGGTGTTCCTGGCTCCTGGCAAGCCGGTCCCTTTCGGGAGTCATGCTGGTCCGGCTGTTCGCGATCGACACTTGGCGAGTCCGATTGTCAGTGATCCTGTGTTCCCACGAACGGGCACACACAGCGCCGAATGAATTCGATTTTCGGATCGATTCGTGAAAGTGTATGATGACATCGAATTCCAAAACATGCTCTAGGCCTCAATCAAGCGACCGCTCGTAGAGGTTTGCGTGGTTTTTCGTGACGTAGCGGGAGCGTGGCGACGGGGTCGCTGGC
>JAGQQQ010000880.1 GCA_020426125.1 Planctomycetaceae bacterium | reverse complement strand
TCGGCAATCGCGATGACGAACGGATTGCCCGCCACGTCAGGGGCTTTCCAGTAGGCTTTGGTAACCTTGCTCCGCAGTGGAGAGCCGAATTTCTGCGGCATCTCATTCTCGATATAGTGGGCGAAGTTCTCCGGCGGCGGAGGCGGGGGACCTGAGATGTCGAATTGCTCACCAAAGCTGGGGTTTGCAGTTACGGCTTCTACAAAGACCTTTTGATCGCCTTTGCTGAGTCTGAAATCCGGTGTCGGCTTCGATCGGTCCAGGGTGAAACCCATCTCTGAAAATGCCGCAAAGAGAAACAGCTCCCACAGGCGACCATCGAATCCGTTAGTCTGAAAGTCCTTGACGAAATTGCCGTCAGGGTCATCAAACCAATGCATGAGTTCGCTCATGATTTCACGCGACGCGGATGAGTGGACGCTATCACGAAGGTTGACGAATTTGTCGTTCAACTCCCGTGCGCCCGTAGCGCCGAATAGATCGACCTCACCGTCTTTCCCTTCGAGCTCCGGCGCCGGTTTCTCGCCACTCTCAATGAGCGCAAGATCGTCTCTCACCGACGCCTCAGCGGCTCGGGCCGTTCGACGCGGGTGGGCCATGAAGAAACCGCGATATCGGCTACTCTTGTCCCGGGTGAGAAGGACGTAGGTGAATACCGATTCGGACTCGATGAAATACACCCCACCCAAGGCGTCTTCGTCCTTGGTTGCCCATGCCGATTTCAGGCTGGTCTGCTGCCGGAACTCGTCGCTCTGTTCCCAGCTCGCCAGAACCTCAAACCTGTTCAAGGTAATCCGTGTGACCATCGTCGCGCGCTGCTCCCCTCGAAACTAGTGTGTACCGCTTGAGCAGGATTGTCGTCACAGTTTGTCGACTCAATATGGGCAATCAACCGACGGGCGGAGTACGCCATCTGCTTCACCGTGTCCCTGTGCGACCTCTTCACCTTTTAGGGTGAGCTCGACGACAATCAGCTTTTCAACATCGCGCCGAGTGATCAGTTCATTCGCTTCCAGCCGATCGAGGCATCCAACCAATTCTTCTCTGGTGCTGACAAGTCCGACGCTATCCAGATAATCCGAGATCACGCGATCGTTGGACACAGTACCTGGCTGCCTTGCCATTAAGCGGAGTACTGCCAAGGCCCGGTGAGGCTGTTTGATCCATTCGATGTTGGAGAGTTCGTTGGAACGCTTATTCATCGTCGCTCAAAAGTTGTTTCTGTTTTAGAATCCACCCCACAAGCGCTTCCTGATCAGCAGTGTCGGCGATGTGATTGTAAACACGCAGGTCCTCGCACAAATCCGCAACGATTTCTGCACGCGGTATTCCGTCTTTGCTCCACCACTCCATCTTGTGATTAAATTTCGACAGCAAACTGTTGTAGGCATCGAGCGCAGCCGACGCCGACCAATAGGCCTCGTTCTGCGCAATACGTTGGCCGGCTAAGTCGATGTCGATTTCGTGACGTCGGTGAGGACCGCTCTGAATGATGCAATCCTGAATATCCTGGAGCGTTAGATATGGGTCGCCGAGCGAGCGATCGCGTTGAACGACATGTCCGCCAACACTCGCACAGTCTGCGCAAATATGAGTAGTTTTGGTGCCCGCAACCCAGTGTTCGTTACGAAAATTCGGGAAAAGCAATAACCGCTTTTCGATTGTGTCAGCATCAGTTTCTTCGAGATATTCCCTGTGTTCGCGTATTCCACCCGACCACTTGCCCTTGTTGCTCTTTCGGAGGATCTGTCGCTTCGACCGGGCGCAGATCGGGCATCTCCAATCGGGAGGCGTCGCCCCCCAGCGTTTCGTGGAAACTGGGTCGATGTATTTGGCGTACTCCGCGTCCGTAGGGCCGGTGGGATTTGTAGATGTGACCGTTCGTGGCAGCGCGGCGGAATCACGGCTGGTGGAACGGGCCAGGAACTCCGATCGAAGGTCAGACAAAAGTCGAATTCGCTCGGAATCCTTTGCCTCTTGGCGAAATGCCTTCGACAATAGCTCCGCCGATCCCATGATGGTCCACATCGGACGGGCGCCCATCGTACCGTGCCGCTCCCTCATGAGACGACCGTTTCCCAAGTCATTCAGAAGTTGGTCGACGATCTTCAAGCGGGTCAGGAATCCGTCACGAGCTGACTGCCAAATCTCAAAGGCCTTACTGAAATCGATGTCGTGATCGCGATGTGGCTGCGGTCGGACGACGCGGCCGATCTCAGAGGCTGTAAATGAAAATTTGCTATCAATCTCGTTCTGGAACTTGCGTTTGATCTTCCCATCTGCGGAGTTG
The DNA here is from genome assembly GCA_020426125.1 of Planctomycetaceae bacterium. Taxonomy (GTDB): domain Bacteria; phylum Planctomycetota; class Planctomycetia; order Planctomycetales; family Planctomycetaceae; genus HKST-UBA70. The sequence goes on along the minus strand of JAGQQQ010000880.1, from coordinate 111 downwards.
CATTCCGAGCAGACAAGACAATGTGTGAAACGAATGGCGAGGTCCTGGATTGCATCCAGGACCTCGCCAAATCCCCGAGCGGCGGATTCACGCCAGTCCTTTCCGAAGAGA
>JAGQQQ010000879.1 GCA_020426125.1 Planctomycetaceae bacterium | reverse complement strand
AATTCGCTGTGATTCGCTGGCCATTTTTCTGCCTGATCGCAAGTTGTTTCCTCATTTGAAAAATTGGAATTTTGGATTTGCTTGAGATTGAGAGCTTAGGTTTTCGAATTTCTCTGCGCCGAAGCACCCAACCAACACGCTCGGTGATTTCGAGCGTCATCCAACCTGGAATGGCCGGATGATAAATTGACGGCGAGCCTGCGGACCGACATTGGAAATTGGAAACCTGTCGAGTTAGAGCCGTGGTCCCACGAGAGAAGACCATTTCTTCGGCCCCTGTGGAATACGGGAGCGGTATTCGTTCGCGCGTCGAAGATGGGGTGTGCGAACTCCGTGTTGGCGCGTCAGAACTCCGGCGATCATCCCTAGAAACGCTTTCTCGCCGAACCGCTTTTGATCGGCACGTCGTTTCGGTATGGTGTTTCTCCATCGAACCGAAACATCATCGCTTACGAGGATTCCCATGGTCTCCTATCCCTTGCGAGGGCTGACACTGCTCGCCATTCTTTGCCATCTGTCCGTCGCCGATACCGATGCCGCTCAGCGGCCGAACGTGTTGTTTATCGCGATTGACGACTTGAATGACTGGGAAGGCTGCATGGGCGGGCATCCGGCCGCCAAGACTCCTTATTTGGATGCCCTCGCTGCTCGTGGAACACTGTTCACGAACGCCCATTGTCAGGCGCCGCTCTGCAATCCGTCCCGAACGAGCCTGATGACGGGATTGCGGCCGTCAACGACGGGGATTTACGCATTACAGCCCTGGTTTCGGACCGTCGACAAGTTCAAGGACCACGTGACGCTACCGCAACACTTCAAGAAACACGGCTATCACACCTACACCACAGGCAAGATCTACCACGGCGGCTACCCGCCCGGGAAAGAGGCCAAGCAAGCGGAGTTTGATGTTTGGGGACCAGCCGCCGGCGTAGGGGCTCGGCCGGAGCAGAAACTCGTGACGACTCCGCAAGGGAACCATCCCCTCGTCGACTGGGGAACCTTCCCTCACAAGGATGAGGAGAAAGGGGACTGGCGAGTCGCCAGCTGGGCGGTCGACAGATTGAACGAGAAGCCGCAGGAGCCGTTTTTTCTCTCGGTGGGGTTCTTTCTTCCTCACGTCCCCTGTTACGCCACACAAAAGTGGTTCGACATGTATCCGGAGGACAACGCGCTGTTGCCGACGGTTCCCGCCGATGACCGCAACGACATTCCTGACTTTTCGTGGTACCTGTATTGGAAGCTCCCGGAAGTTCGGCTGTCCTGGCTCAAGGAGCAAGACCAATGGCTTCCCCTGGTTCGGGCTTATCTCGCTTGCGTGAGTTTTGTTGACAGCCAAGTCGGACGAGTCTTAACCGCCCTGGAAGAGAATGGCCTCGCGGAGGACACAATCGTCGTCCTTTGGTCGGACCACGGCTGGCACCTGGGTGAGAAGGCGATTTCCGGCAAGAACACGCTGTGGCATGAGTCGACGCGAGTGCCGTTGATCTTTGCTGGACCAGGAGTGACCGCTGGTGCTCGATGCAATCAACCCGCCGAGTTGCTCGACATCTTCCCAACATTGATCGACCTGTGTGATCTGGAGAAACGAGACGATCTCGACGGCCATAGCTTGTTGCCGCAACTCAAGGACGCGACAGCCGAACGGAAGTGGCCCGCGATGACGACGCACAACCCGGGGAATCACTCCGTGGTCACGACCAAATGGCGGTACATTCACTACGCCGACGGCTCCGAGGAACTTTATGATATCGACGCCGATCCCAGCGAATGGACGAACGTGGTCGATGTTCCCGCGAACAGTTCCGTGCTCAAAGATCTTCGCACTTGGTATCCCCGAAACGATGCCGAACCGGCCCCGGGTAGCATGTCGCGGTTGCTCATCCAGAAAGATGGCCAATGGTACTGGGAAGGGGAACCGATTGATCCTGTGGAGAAGGTCGAGTAATACTGACATCAAAACTAGGCCCGCGACTTGGGAGGCAAAATATTTTTGCCGAACCGAGATTCGTGGCCTGAAGTGAGGTTTTCTGGACGCAACGAGGGAACGGAAGCGATCCTTCCGAAACAGGTGAAACACATGCTACGACGACTGGTCTGCTTGATAGTAATGTTGGTGGCGATCCCCGGGATGGCCCAGGAACCGGAATCCCCTCCCGCGACTCCTCCCGCGTCGCCGCCCGCCCCTCAACCGCCGGTGGACGTAACAGAGCCAGAAGTCGCGAAACCACAAGGGGATCCGGCCAGCACCAACGATC
>JAGQQQ010000878.1 GCA_020426125.1 Planctomycetaceae bacterium | reverse complement strand
TCTCCAGATACTCTTCCGCGATGCGGATGTGCTGATCGAGTTTGTCTCCCATCCGGTCGCACTGGGAGACTATCAGCCCCATCCTCGCATTCTCTGAGATCACTTCGCGATGGGTGTGGATGAACCGCCAGTACAGGCCGTCCCAGATGTCGCACCAGTCTCCCTTGGGAAAGTTGCTCATTTTGCGGACGTAGTTCGAGCCGCTGATGTAGGGCTTTGTTGTAATCACGCCCCCGTCGGCGTATTGGCTCATGCCATAGACATTGGGGACCATCACCCAGTCGTAGGCGTCGATGAACAGTTCCATAAACCATTGATAAACATCGTCCGGGTCGCATTCGGTCAGCAGCATGAAGTTCCCGAGGATCATCAGCCGCTCGATATGGTGGCAATAGGCGTGTTTCAGGACCCGTTTGATGACCGTATCCACCGGTGCGATTCCTGTTTCTCCGGTGTAAAAGGCACCGGGAAGAGGGTTGCGGTGGCCCCACAGATTCCGAGTCCGCTGACGGCGACCAAACTGGCGATACACCCCACGCATATATTCCCGCCACCCGATCACCTGTCTGATGAAACCCTCCAAAGAAGTCAATGGCACGTCGTCCTGCCGTTCCATCGCCGCGTTAACCACTTCCTGTGGCGTCAACAGCCCGATGTTCAGTGCGGGAGTCAGGACGGAATGAAAGAGAAAGCTCGCATTCCTATCAATTGCATCCTCGTAGGCTCCGAACTGTTCAAACCGGTGATCCAGAAAATCCTGAAGTCCCGCATGGGCCTGTTTGTGAGTCACCGGGTAATGAAACGCTCCTGCTTCACCTGGAGCGTTCGGAAAGGCGTCTTCGATGGCGTCAATCGCTTGCTGGACGTGATCAGTCGGCTGGGGCCAGCGCACATCCGGGAGCGTCATCCCTTTGGGGAGTTTCTTCCGATTCTCCTCATCGAAACTCCATTGTCCGCCCAACGGTTCTCCCTCCTGATCCAAGAGCAAACCTAGACGTTTTCGCTGCATTTTGTAGAAGACGTGGAAGAACCAGGACTTCCTGTCTTCAGCGAACTCGTCGAAGACTTCCCAGGGTGTGAGGAACGCGGGGTCCTCCAGTTGTTTGAATGAGAGCCCCTTCTCCTCGAGGGCCTTTGTCAGCCGCTGTTCGAGCCAGTCATCACAGGGTTGGACAAACCGAACGGAGTCGATGCCTTTGTCGCTCAGGATCTCGACAATCTCTCCAGTCGCTTCAAGTTGCTCAAATTCCACGTGAACGACGTCATGGCCCTGACCACGGAGTTTATCGGCATATTCCCGCATCGACGCTCGATGCAGCACCAGTTTCTGAGAATGAAATGGGTAGTGTCGGAAGAACAACGGATCTTCCACCAGCAGACACACCTCCGTCTCTTCCACGGCGGGATGGTGTTGATAAAGTTGGTGTGGGTAAATCAGTGCGGCACGCATTCGATGACAATGGAAGTAAAAAGGATTACCAAGTCAATTATTGCGCGACCAACCAAAAAGCCAGCTTTTCCGCTGGCTCTGAGCTTTCATAGAGCGGACAACGTACGAATGTCCTCCTCCACACGCCTCCTGTCAAACTCAGCCGTCTTTCAGGTTGAGGTGAAACCACTCCCCACAGGAATCCGCTTCTTGCCGATCGGGATTGTGGCGGGCAATCCGTTGTTGGATGCGTTGGAGGTGTCGGCTGACCATCGGATGGTGGATTGACTCGTCTTCCTTCATACCCAGCAGTTGGAGGAGTTCTTTGACGCTGTCTCCCATGAACCGCTGAAACAGGGGATGTTCCAGCGAGGTGTAGAACTGAAGTTCGCTCTTGGGGTTCAGGGACGTCACGAAGTCAATGATTCGCTGGTCTTCCGCCGGAAGGGGATGGTGATGGCACACCAGGACAGAGACGGGGCGGCAAGCAGCCGACTCAAAGGGAGGCTGTTGCGACCAATCGGGAAACGTGCGGGCATCGGAGATGAGAATTTCGTTGTCCATTTTCTGGAGATCTCGCATCGCCGCTTCGCGCGATGGGGGAGCAATCCAGACCCGGAAGGGAATGCGCCGGGACTGCATTGCTTCCACGGCTCCTCCCAAGTCGTCGGGGAAGTGGGCGGTGACAATTCGAATCCGGGTGTCGGGATGCGAAAGCGCGTCGGAAAAGCCGGTCCACATCGCCTGGTCGGTCATCCAGATTTCGTCGGAGGGCTGGACCTTGCGGTTCCGACCGGAAAATAAGTCGACAATGGAGGTGACGAGCAGGCCGACTTCTGAAAAAATTCCGCCGACCAAACTCCGCGAACGTTCGCCGTTTCCGTCCTCCTCGAACCCCAATTGTGACTCCTTGTCGACTGACAAAACCGATGCCGTGGTGATCCGCCTGGTGGACTTTAGCGAGTCCAGCAAGGTTGTCACGTTGTTTACCCGGGAATTCGGAAAGGTCTCCGGCCTGGCAAAGGGGGCCAAACGGCTGAAGTCCGCGTTTGAACTCTCCATCGATCTTTTGTCTGAGTGCCGTGTGGTCCTGCTGCGAAAATCGGGAAGTACTCTCGACCTGGTGACCGAGTCGAAACTGATCCATCGGTTTCAGCCCCTTACAGGCAGCCTCTCCCACTTATATGCGGGCTACTATGTCGCGGAACTTCTGAATGCTCTCACGGAAGAGGATGATCCTCATATTGAACTCTACAAGTTTGCCGTCCACACGCTGAAAGAACTGGAGTCAACGGAGTCGATTTTTATTCCAGTCACTCGGTTCGAACTTGCCCTGCTTCGCGAGATGGGACAGCTCCCCGACTTTGACACCTGCACGATCTGCCATTCAGAACTGCATTTGGGGGATGGAGCGAGATTTTGGGTCTCCCAGAGCGGATTGATCTGTTCACAATGTGGCCGTTCGGAGTATGACTCCACGGAAATCCACTCGGGAACCTTGGCTCTCCTTCGCAAACTGCTGGGAGAGGATGACCACCTTGTCTCCCGTCTGGTGATTAACGAACGACAGAAAAAGGAGTTACGTCGGCTCGTCACCTCGGCCGTGACCTATGTTCTGGGAAAACGGCCCAAAACCCTGCCGATGTTGCGTTTTTAGAAAGTGTGTCCTCTCGGTCTCCTCCCGGCCGACAGTGTTTCTACATCTCCCCGATAACATATTGGTCGCGGAACTTTCCGTTGGCCTCGGTCCCCCTCAATCCCCGTCCTGTTCATTTTGCCTCTTACCGTTTGACTCCGGTCTAGCGGTTCTATGGGTACATGATCCACATGTCTCGACGAACATACTGGCTTGGACGCGGCGCCGTCGCCTTGGCGATGGCTTGGGGAACGTTTGGCGCCTCTGGATGCGGCAGCTTCAGCTACCTGACGAATCGCCGTTCGATCGAGGAACAGATCGAGAACGATCCCAACTACTCGATCGCAAATGTTCAAGGTCCCACGGAACGCAAACTCCGCGCCGCTCAATGGAGCCGCGATCGCGAGAATCTTGCCGGAGACGAGGGGCTTTCCGCCGCGTACAAACGGTACGAAGCCGCAGTCGAGTTGTACGACCAAGGCCGATACTCCGAAGCGGAGAAGCTGTTTGCGTCCATCGCGAAGGAACGGCGCGACACCTATGAGTCATTCTACGCGAAATGGAACCGTTTCTGGGGCGTCACTCCCAAATCGTCTTACGACCCGTACTCCAATTTTGGGGATCCGGTCGAAGAAGATGCCATGTATATGTTGGGGCAAGCCCAGTTCGCCCAAAGGCGCTATGCGGAGGCCCAGGACTCTTACGACGCACTGCTGAATAAGTACCCGTCAAGCCGACATTTGGACGCGGTGACCCGGCAGTTATTCCGGATTGCCCGTTACTGGCTAGGATTCCCTGACAATGTCGGCAATTCTGGCGATGCTGGTATTCAGATGGCCAGCGCGGAAGTGGAGATCCCAGGCAAACCGCCGGAACGCAAACCCAGTTCGCTCGACTCGGTTCCGGTCCTCCCCAACTTTACCGATAAGAGCCGGCCGATGTTCGACACCTTCGGCCGGGGGGAGCAGGCGTTACGCTCCATCTGGCTTCACGACGCGACGGGCCCCTTGGCGGACGACGCCTTGATGTTGGCAGCAAACCATAACTTGCGCCAGGAAAACTTTATCGAGGCGGCGAGGTTGTATTCCTTGCTTCGCGACCAGTATCCGGATAGTCCGCACCTGAAAGATGCCTATCTGCTCGGCTCACATGTGACGCTCGCTTCCTATGAAGGACCGTCGTATGACAGCAAGGCACTGGAGGATGCCTTGTCCCTGAAGCGAACCATGCTCCAGGTCTTCCCGGACATCACGGACGAGGAAAGAGCGCGACTGGAACAAGAGGTGAACACGTTACAAAACGCGGAGATTGCCCGTTACTGGGACTTGATCGAATTCTATCAGGCCAAGAACTACGAACCTTCGGTGGCGCTTCATTGCCATCTGTTGATCAACAAGTTTCCCGACTCCGAGTACGCGGAGCGAGCCCGGCGGGTCCTCGCGGAGATGGAAGCCCAAAAGCAAGGAGGCGGTTCCTTCTGGTCGTTCGGACGCCCCCAGCGGCGACCGAACGCTAGCGATCCCACGCGAGTCGCCGAGGCAAATCCGTTTGAGAATTCGGAGCCATCCGAGCCTCCGCAACCGCCCACGACACGGAGTGATATCACACTTCCGTCCAATCCCGGTCCCGGCAACCAAACCGAAGCCCCCACGCCGAGGAAGTCAAGCTTGTTTGGCAACCTGAACAATATGCTTCGTCGCCCATCACAACCCCCGCAACTGCAACCAGCCGGAGACCCCCAAGAGGAATCCTCGGGGACAACTCCTGGTCGCGTCACACTGGAGTAATGTGAGGTCCCGTGTTCCGTCGATCCCTGCCCGCGACCGTCCTGACACTCTATGGCCTCATTTGGATGGTCGGCTGCGGGTATGTCGTCGGGACACCCTACCGGCAAGACGTAAGGACGGTTCACGTCCCGACATTCCAGAATGAGACGTTCCGCCGAGGATTCGAAACCCGACTCACGGAAGCCGTTCAAAAGCAGATCACGCAGCGGACGCCCTATCGCTTGGCCAAATCCCCCGGAGCGGATACCCGGCTCACTGGCCGGATCATTAGCATC
>JAGQQQ010000877.1 GCA_020426125.1 Planctomycetaceae bacterium | reverse complement strand
TCGACCTGTTCATTTTGAAAGGCCTCACGCCATTTGTTGATCTCACTGTCCTTCTGAGCGAGCAGTTCATCTCGGTCGGTCACCAGTTTCTGCAACTGCGATTCGGAATCCTGCTGGGACGTGGCCAGTTGTTGGGCACGGTCGCGATGCATCGTGGTTTCCTGGGCGAGGCGGTCTTCCGTGCTTTGAAGTCCCGTCTGCAAGGTCGCGATCTGCTGGTTCGCGGCATCAAGGGCCGCTCGCAACGACTGAAGCGTTCCCGCGACAGTCGGGTTTTGGGGGTTGGGAGCGACCTCCTCCCGCCCGTAGGAGTTGAGATCATTTAACATTGCCGACATGACCGAATTCTCGCCGGCTCCTCCCGCTCCCACGGAATCAAACTGATATCCCAGTCCGTTTTTCAGGGATTCGATGTCCGATAGGGCGTTATTCAACGCCGTCGTTGCCTGGGAGGCGTTATCGGACTCCTCCCGGAGCTTCCCGGTGGCGGCGTAGTACTCCTTCGCTGTGAGGTACGTGACCAAACCCAGAATCAGGGTGGCCATGACAAAGAAAATGAGGGCGAAATGAACGCCTGTGGGCTTGGACGATGAAGCCATCGAGTTCCCCTTGTGGTGATCGTCGCGATGATCGTTCTGGTGACCGGCTTTTCGATCACCTGATGTTCGATGAAAGGCTGTCAGTGACTGGTGATGTCAGGAGGTTCCGAAAAAACTCCTGTTCGAAAACGCTGCCGCGATCCATGCGACGAAAATCAATCTCTGCTGGGTGAAGCGAACTCCGAGGTTCCGTGCGGTTCGCCCCCCATTTAAGAGAAAATCACTTTCACATTCTCGAATCGTGGGTGAGTCAAACTTCAAGACAATTTGCCGGATAGTTACAACCGGAACGACCTGATTAACAGATTCCTGCGAACCGGAATCGTCATATTATTGATATGAAAAGTCGACCCTCTCAGTCTACGGCAACCTCAATCCCAGTCAAGAACTTCGTTGGAAAGATCTCGCGGCCTGGGAACCGGTTACGGCAACTCTTTGATCCAGATGTTGCGAAACTGCACCAAACTGCTGGCGGGTTTGAAGGTGCCATCGGGATTGGGGCCGCCGTGATGCTGCAACGCGATTCGCCCCGCTTCTGGAAGATCAGGGAGTTCGGAGTTCTCTAGCACCATCTTCCCATTCAGCAGAACCGTCAACCGGTTTTCGAGCAAAATGATCTCGAACGTGTTCCACTCTCCGACCGGATTGTCTGCGTTGATCCGCGGAGTCACTGCCGCCCGCACAACCGGATCCTCTTGCCGGTTTCGGTATCCGTAAACCTCTCCCGAGCCGATGGGCCAGCACCAGATGTTGAGCTGCGCCCGACTCGTTCCCCGAAGGTACACCCCAGAGTCCGCATTGGGCCGTTTGATGGTGATGTTCTTGCCGTCTTTGTCCTGCAAGTACGATCCGTCTTTCAGGACGATCGGCGTGTCGTACAACCCCGAGGTTTCCTTGATCCGCCAGTCGAGTTTGAGAATGAAATTTCGATACGCATTTTCCGACCACAGGTTCTTGTCTCCCTGCGCTTCCGAGGAGGCGTCATAGTCGATGACGCCATCGACCACCTGCCAATGGCCGTTGTCCCCCTCGGGAATGACCCAGCCGGACAAGTCGGTGCCGTTGAACAGACGAACAAAGCCGTCTTCCATTTCTCCTTCGGCTCGGGCAACGGAACCGGAAATGCACAACAGCAACACGCCGAATACATAGGAAAACCTGATCATCACAATCTCTCACTCAAGTTGTTTCCCCGGAGCCCTATGGACACCGAGTCTAGACGGAACCACAACGACTGACTGCCGCAAATCATTTCTAACAAGGGATTTTCTCGGCGTTTCGCGAAGACGTTTGGTTGTCAGGGGTTCACGGACAACCGCTAAGGCCGAACGACGATCTTCCTGTGGACGCCACCTTTGGAGTGCTCCG
>JAGQQQ010000876.1 GCA_020426125.1 Planctomycetaceae bacterium | reverse complement strand
AAGGAGAAAATAGAGTCCCCAGAATGTCCGCTGAAGGATCACCAGCGGGCGGTAAGCCTGTGCGACGTCGACTTCCGTCGCAACCCCAAGCCGGTATTTTTCGAGCCAGGTCCAGGCTCCAATCACCGGCACCCCCCGGTAGTCGGGGTAGCCCTCGACGTTCGAGCCCGAATTCCCCTCGATGGCGTCGGTCGCCATGAGTGTGAGAGGAAGTTGACTTCGACGCACCTGGGGCCGATATCCGGCAGTCATATCACCCCCAGGTGTTCTCACATGCAGTCTCAAAAGCGATCGCGCCTCGTCCTCGTCCGCCAGGAGCCCGAGAAGAATCAAGTCTTCGTCAAACCGGCTGTTGGAGACCATCAGACCATCTTGGTTGAAGGCGTAAGTCTCGCCGGACTCTCCGACCCGCCCCAATTGGAGAATGCGAGTGAACTCACGCTCGGGACGAATCTGCATTGCCAGTGCGGCGACAACCTGGGAACTCTCATCACGAATCGGAGCACAGGCGTACATGGTCGGTTCGCCGGATCGGCGCTCGCCGCTGGCCGTTTTCATCGGCACGATGCTGGGAAATGGAGGACTGACGGTTGTTTCGCCATCAAACACGGACGCCAGAAAACCTTCGTAGGCGGTGATTTCTTTTTCGCCAATCAGTGACGGTTCCGAGGCCGCGACAATCGTACGCCCTTTGTCAGCGATGAAGTAGCCAACATAGTCATGGGATGAGAGACCAGGCCCCAGGCTTCGGCTAAGCTCTTTCCTCGTCTGAGCGAGATTCACCTCGGTGCCTGCTTCGGTCTCCTCATCCAAACTCTCAAGAATCTCAACCACATGGCGTTTGATCTCCAGGTCGTTTGCCTGTGTTTCGGCGACCGATTCCTGCACTCGAAACCAACTCAACAGCATTTGGGTTTCGAGATTCAGGATCGTTGTCAGCCCGGACTCCAGATTGGCTTTCATTGTCCGCTCGATCGCCGATCGCATTCCCACCCCAACGGCGGACAGGATCAAAACTGCAATGATCGGCCAGAGCCAGAGATTCTTTTTGAGAAACAGTGACGCCCGTGACACCGACTTTCCCAAGGAACTCTTCGCCCAGGTCATATGCGCTGGGCTGTCAGCCTTTCGTGAATCCCGCCGGCGAAACAAGGTGTCCAGAAAGGTCATGGTGCCATGTGTTTTGAGGGAATGAAAGAAGAGGGACTCGCATCCCGACCGGGTGATGCTCAGTTATCTGAATATCCAGTGAGGATTCCGAGATGGCAATCAGCGAATCGGTTGCGATTGCTGGAAGTCTGCAAGTTGCGAATTCCAAATGGATTATGACGGTTAGGTTGGCAGCCGCTCAGCGTCGCAAGAAGACTTCCAGATTTTTCGAATCGAATCGAATCGGAGCAATCCTCATCGGGTTTCCAGCCAGGAAACCTCGCCGCACCCCGTCGAACCTGAGAGCGCGAAATCCGGCGCAAACACGGTTCCCCAGCCGTGTTTCTCCCCCAGACTACCGATGAGTCACTGTCCCAATCCTGGAAAGTTGCTCAGCGCCGGCAAACACAAGTCAGTTCCGGACTCTGTTTCGCTGACGGCGGTTCTGCGTTGGAGCATCCTCTGCCTCGGTCTCAGGAAGCCATTTCGCCAATTGGCGAATCACCAGTTTCCCCTGAGGATCGGACGCGAGATTATTCCATTCCATGGGATCGGCCTCGTGGTCGTAAAGCTCCTCAGACCCATCGGCATAACGGATATATCGATAGCGCTCACTGCGAATCGCGTGGTTGCCGCGGCCGTGGGTGGTGATCGCCGGCCGCGCCCACTCCGCTTGGGGATTCTTGAGGAGCGGGACCATCGAAACTCCGGCCAGTTGATTGGTCACAGGCAGTCCACACAAATCGCATAACGTGGGATAAACATTCATCAGGTCAACGGTTCGCTCGCAAACACTTCCCGGCTCCGTTACCTGGGGAACAGAGACGAACAAGGGAACTCGTGCCGCCTCTTCCCACAGAGCGAACTTTCTCCAATGCTTTTTCTCCCCCAGGTGCCAGCCATGGTCTCCCCACAAAACGATGACCGTGTTGTCCCGATGGGGGCTTTGGTCCAGAGCATCGAGGACACGTCCGATTTGTGTATCGGCAAAGGTAATACTCGCCAGGTAAGCCTGTACGGCGTGCTTCCAGTTCCCTGTTTCCAGGATGGTGGCATGATCGCCGTTCGGTTTCGCGACGCGCAAGCCGGCCTCCGGGACATCGTCGAGGTCATTGTCCGGGACATTCGGGAGGCGAATCGAATCGAGTGGATACATTTCGTAATACTGGCGCGGGACTTGCCAAGGCATATGCGGACGATAGATCCCACAAGCCAGGAAAAACGGCTTGTCATGTTTCTGTCCGAGATAGTCGATGGCGTAATTCGCCATCGCGTAATCGTTCATCTGTTCATCCGCGACATCGAGAACACCCCAGACAATTCCTCCGGCCTGACTGTGGGGATCCTTTAACACGTCATCCGATGGTTTGGGATCTCCCCCCTTCCTCAAGTAATCCTCCCAGGATTCGGGATCTTCGAAGGCGCCGTGAAAGATCTTTCCGGCCCCCAGGGAGTGATAGCCATGTTTGGTAAAGTGTTGGGGGATTGTGACCGCGTCCTCCATCACCGGTCGCCAGGGTTGAGGATTGTGGTAAACGCCGCTCTGCCAGGGGCGGATTCCCGTCATCAATGACGCCCGCGACGGATTACACGCCGGAGCGGCACAATAAGCCCGTGTGAAGGTCATGCCTCGCGCCGCAAGCCGTTCCAGATTGGGGGTACGACAACCCTCATAGCCACCCAACGGACTGATCCAGTCGTTCAAATCGTCGACGGCGAGGAACAGCACATTTCGCGGTTCGTCCGCCCGTAATGGCTCGCATTGAAAAAGAATGGTCAGGCCGAAGAGAAGCGAGGCGACAGACAGATTCCGATAACGCATGGATCGTTGCCTTGTGATGTGCGGATGTCTCGACAGGATGATCGAGTGCCGCCTTCCTCGCAAGCTTCCGCTGCACGTTCCCGAGGGGAATTCGTGCCAGAATGCAGTCGTTTTGTGGCGACGATCGAGTTCACAAATGTGAGGAACCGGCCGAAATCCACCCGATATCATCCGCAAGTTGCTCTGGTCGAGGAGTGAACCGCTCTCCCGGGACAAAGAAAAGGCGTGGCCACGTTCCGGTGATCCACCACCACGATGTCAACTTTTCGACATGTCAGTCAATGGTTTCCAGCGTCATTCGCCGTGACTCGCCAACCTTTCGGACAATGGCAGGAACTCATGGGGAAACTTCCCCCGCCACAGGGCCAGCGCCCGACCGGCATGACTAAGAAACGGATAGTAGGAATTGACTTGCTGATCACTCAGCGTTCCGATTTCACTGACGACCCAGTGCCCCGCATTCCGCAATGTTTCCGTTGGGGGCAGGACCTCACTGGGAGCCAACGCCCACCACTCAAGAGCGTGTCCCGTCGCGAGTAACCGGTCTGCCTGCAGCCCAAGCGGTCCCCGTTTCGGTCGGATCGGCCCATCCCAGTCATCACCGGGCCAGCTTCCGTCCCAGTAGCCATCGGCGTGTTGCGTCGTCACCAGCCGTTGTGTGGCATCCTTCAAATGGTCAAGGATTTTCGTTCGAGCGTCGGAACTGAGAATGGAGTGTTCATCGTCGACGCGAATCAACACGACCAAGGCATGTAACCGGTGGAATCCGAAACAGACGCCCTGATCCAGTCTTTGCCGCATCATACGATCCGCCAGGAGATCCCAACTAACCCGCTGCCCCTCGGACGTAATCCAGGTTCGCGACTTTGGCAAGTAGTGAATGTAAGCAAGAGCCGACCATTCGTATTCCCGCTGATTGAGACTGAATTCATGGAAAGACTCATCGAAGGCCGCTCGCAGGGGGAATTCTCCTGCCGGCGTCAAAACGGGGTAGTCCAACGGTGTTCCCACCTCAGCCAACCCGGCGAGTGTATGGTCGACGTGACTCGCCGTGGCCTGACCGGATTGGGTGCGAAACGAGAACCGAGGGTCGCTCCCCGAAAGGTCAGGGACCAGAAACGGACGTTCCTTCGCCCCCCAGGAATCCCTGAACGTCCGGTGATCGAGTAACAATTCCCGCATCTCCCGGCCCGACAGGCACTCGGGTTCTGAGAACGTGGCCTCGACTCCCCAGAAGCGGAGTGCGTGGTCCACCCAGTTGATCTTCGGTTGCGGCCCACGAAGCCGTGGTTTCAGTCGGTCGAGGGTTACGGCAAGTTGCTCGTCGCTGACCACTTCGGGGCGATCGTAGAGTGGGGTGACCGTCAACGGCTCCACAATCGGGATGGGCGAGGCGCGTTCTTCCCGGAGCAATTGAATCCGCATCGCGCCCCAGGAGACACCCACCAGGACCAACAGGATCTGCGTCCCCATGACGGCGAGCATTCCCCGAGACATCGCCTTCCTCTGATTGGCAGGAACAATTGGATTCGTCATTCACTCACCTCATGGCCATCTTCCGGAGAAGCATTTTCGTCAAGGTCCGAGACACCCGTCTCGTCATCGTCAATTGGTTCCAGCGATCGAACAAACAGAGCGGCTTGCGGGTCCTCGTAGCTCCGTCTCCAGGCTTTCAACTCCTTGAGTTCCTCATACAGTCGGGGACTGGAATTCAGATCCACGAGGACTGCATGAATCCGATAGCGTTCCAATAAATGATGTGTGTCCCCACGCCCCTGCATCAATGCGACCGTATCCCGACGCAACTGAAGGGGAGCAAACCGCTCGGTCTGCGAAGTGGACAACACTTTCAATTCAGGTGGACCTTGAGAGATTAACCAATCGCTCCATTCGGAGGTCGTCGCGAGAATTCCCTGCGGGGGATGCTCAATCAGTTCGTTTGTTGCGGCGAGGGGAATGTCTCCCCGCAGATACTGCTCGGGGGTTCGCCCCTTTCCTCCCATGACGAGTCGGCTCATCGGAGACAGTGTGAATGCAACCCAAACCACTAACCCGGCAATGAGACTCAGGTGAAACGACTTTTGATGAAACAGGTGATAGGCCGGCTGGATCAATGGGACTGCGGTTTTTGAGATCCACCGCTCGGTCACGTCCGCCAAGTGGGGAAGAAACACGTACGTCAACACCGGCAGAGTCCAAACAAGTGAGTGGACGTTGAAAGAGGCCATCAGGAACAGGCCGGCGGTCATGAGTCCATCGGCCGTGCGAAGGGGCTGCCGACTGAGCCTTAACAGCAGCATCGCGAGGAATCCCATCACAGCGATGGGCAAGGCAGACCATGTGTTCGCGACAACGGGTGCGGCATCGAGGCCATTCCCCAGATCAAAGAAACGCAGCAGTCCGAACTCTTGAAGGAGAAGGTCCATCCCAGCGGGATTGCACAGTGCGCCCAAAATGGCCGCGTCCGCTAGCAGAATCCAGCCCAGACATTCCCGATTCCGCCAGATCGAAGCAGGGGACCGGGAGGCGATGGTCTGATCAATTGCAGTCCCCAGCGCCATCGCTCCGACGAAGATCAGGCCAAACAGAAATGACACATGGAGATTCGCCCAAACCGAGAACAAAATGGCTGTCGCAATGACCTCGATCAGAACCCGTTTGGAAACCAGGGAGTTCTTCTCACTTAGCAGGTGTCTTTCGAAGTTCGCGAACAGGACGAAGGAAACGGACAACATGAGCCATCCCAGGTCCGCGGCTCCGGCGATTCGGGGAGTCACGACCGAAAGCGTCGTGAGTAGCAATAAGGCCGCGAGAGAGACCCCCAAGGACCGCGATCGCCACCAAAAACTCAGCAGCATCAGACTTGCGGACAGGCAAGTGAGAATCGCGGTCACATGAGAGTAGACTTCCGGATTCGAGAATTCGCTCAGAAGAGACAAGAGCCGCTGGGAAAGGGAATTGGTGGCCACGTGGGGCACACCTTCGACAAATGCAACAAAGGGATCCTGTTCATCAAGGGAAGCCCCGTGCCGGAGCGCGTTGCCGTAGGCGATATCACCCCAGAGCGGTCCACTCGGCAACGGCAGGTAATTGGAAACGAGAAAGGTGCCAGCCACCCAGATTACGGCGAAAAGCTGACGGGCATCGATCGCCAGCGCCTCACTCAGGTGCGGCGACAGGAATTGCCGCGCCGAAAACTCATCGGGTGAAGGAGGAGGATCCGAACATTCAGACGGGGCCTCAAACCGGGGTTTCGTTTCAATTGTCGACGACATGCTTGACCGTTTTTTAAGAAAGGACTACGTCCCGGGGGCGCGACCGTGCGCGGAATTCTCCGAGTGAGGGGGAGAAAAGAATTGGAATCGGTTCCTCTGAAACGTGAGGAACCATCGATGGTGCAATCACGACCCGACGGAGCTGGGTTCCTTCTTCCGGTCCATCAAACCCAGCCGCCGCAATTTTTTGTACAGGCCCACACGGCTCAGGCCGAGTGCCTTGGCCGTTTTCGTGCGATTGTTGTTGTGTGCCTTGAGTGCCTGTTCCAACAACTCCCGTTCATTCAGGGCGACCTGGTCGGCGAGTGTCCAATTCGGCGAATGGCCTCTCCCGAGTCGATCTGTCGTGTTGGTGAACTGAGCCTGGATGATCTTGGGAGAAAGGTCATTCA
>JAGQQQ010000875.1 GCA_020426125.1 Planctomycetaceae bacterium | reverse complement strand
GGGGGGGAAAGGTAGGGCAGGGGAGTCAATGGGGGTGGGGGGGCGGGGGTCAGGGGCCGGGGGATTCCAGCGTTGTCTGGAGTCGTTGGGACCTTTTCATTTGATCCGATTTCAGATCGCCACCGGATTGTGTGAACTGCGAGGGAATGAGGAACTGGGAATGCAGGAGATTCTCAATGTGGGAATGTTGGATTTTCCAATCCCCTGGCCTCTAATCCCTGGCCCCTCGCGGCCTCGAATGGACCTCCATTTGAAGTTGCGGCGACATGGCCGCGCTAGGACTTATTGTCGATGACGGTCGCGTCGTCGAGGAAATAGAGCCAGAAGACTTCTCCATCGGGGAGGACGTCCGGCTCGATGCGGAAGTTGGCGACGACATCAAAAGGCCGTCCCTGAATATAATTCGTGGTTTCTCCCACGCGCATCGTAACCCCGAGTTTGTCGTAGACCATTGGTTTCCGTTCAAAACAACAAATCCCATTATCTCGAACGAACATGAATTTGCCAATCTTCTCCGTTCTTCCCGGCGGATACATCCATCCCCGGAGGATGACTCGTTTGCCATCGAGGTTGGCGAGCCAGTCAGGAAGATGGTCCGTCACATTGGGGGGGACCGGTCGCATATTCAGAACTTTCAGCAAATCGATGTCATCGAAGCTGATTCGCACTGCGTCGTGTTTGCTTTCGCGTTCAAACTCCTTGTGAGGAATCAGGAGTTTGATCTCGTTCGGCTCCTTGAGGGCGTTGAAATCGGGGATCGGCAGTCCCGAGGCCCGCGCTCGCAAGACCTGCATCTGCTGTTCAACGGTCAAGGACGCCAGGTCCAATTCTTCTTTTGGTTCCTTCGCTGGGACGGGGGCATCATCGGGAGTTCGGTCGGACTCGATGTTCGACGGATTTTCTGCGTCCGCTGATTTGGCAACCCGGTTCGGTGAGGTCTGTGATTCAGGAGCCGGCGTTTCGTCTTTGTTTGCAGCGTCGTGCTTCACTGGATCGTTCTTGGCTGCCGATGGCGAATTCGCATTCTCGGCGGCATTGCCAAGCGAAGAATTTTGCGGAGAATTCTCGCTCGCATTGGCTGCGGTCGGATGGCCTGCGGTCGGATTCCCCTCATCTGGCATCACGACGTCCGAGATCGCCACTTCGGCGGGATTGCTTTCGGCCACAGAATCGGAAGGTGCCGTCTCAGACGTTCCCGAGGAACCGACTGAGGCGGGCTGTTCGTCGGTTTCCGTCTCCTCAACAGTTACCTCGCGATATTTGTCGCGATCACCCGAAGTGCAACCGGCGGCCATCATCAGTCCCAGCGAGAGTGCAGCGACCCCCAGAATTTGAATCCGGCAGGAATCTGCGTATTTCCGTGGGTTGATCATCGAGTGGACTCCAATTCGGAGTGAACGTCGTACGAAGGGCCTCTCCTTGGTCAGCAAAAAGCCCCCAGTTTGTGGAACTTCTCAATTAGAAATCGCTGACACGCGTGGAGAACAACTCGCCGTCAATCATAAAGATCGGCTCAAGATTGCTCTGGGGGTCATACTTCTTATTCAACTTGAAAGTTCCGGCGACGGCGACCTTGCCGGCGTGGTAGTCGATTTCCTTCCCTTCCTCCATCACGACTCCCAACCGATCCTCAATTGCGGGTTGAGCGCCGAAACAGCAATCTCCGTTGTCTTTGACAAACAGGAAGGAACCGAGGTCTTCCATCTTCTGAGTTTGATAGATGTAGCCCTTTAGAAAGACCTTCTTGCCATCCAAAGCGGCAATGTCAGGATGGGGCCGCATGACACCGTCTTCGAAGACAAAGCCTTTCTCCGACAGGTCGTGCAGAAAGCTGATACGTTCATAGCCCTGGGGAACTTCGGTACGATAGGTGTACACCTGAAAAGCAATCCCACCCCCCAAAAACAGCAGAGAAAGGAGGATTCCGGCCGTGGCGACGCCCGTTCCCGAGTAGGCATTGCCGGAGGTCTTGATGACGTACAGGCCGACGGCACTCGCGACTAAGGCGATCAGACAGAGCGGCATCGCCATCCAGACAACAATGGCCGTCGCCGACAGTAATGACAGGACGAGGCCGACCGTCGCAATGGTCGGGACGGGCCGATAGGAGAATTCCGCGTAGCCATCGTCATACGACACGCGAGAGAACCCCTCGCGCGTTTCCTGTGACGCATCGACATCAGTCGGGCGTTCCTGTTCGATTGTTTCAAGCATCCGTTGATCCCCTGGTTGTCGTTGAAAACACAATGAGGAAGCTCGCTCTCGTCCCCCTGCTTGTCAAAGAGGTAATGGAAAAATGGTGTTCGGTGAACATGGCAAGCAGGTCCGCGACCGGGATGATGGGCCGCGCGAGAACAGTCCTAGAGATTATATCCGTGTCGGGGGGGAGTTGCTCAAGCACTGACTGAAAAAACAGGAGAAAAACTTTCGGAAAGGAGCCAGAGAACCGGGTCGATGGCGGGAAAACATTGCGATTTCGCAATTTTGACTGATGATCGCGGTAGTTTGCCGACTCGACGGGGTTTCAATCCCAGAGCTCACTTCAACAAATCACACCTCTCTGAATCACGGAGAAATTTCTATGAAAAGGATCTCAACATCCGCAGTCCGTCTCTTCGCCGCCGGTCTGGTGGTCGGAGCCGCGACAATCGGCGCGAACGCCGATGACACTCAAAACGAAGAACTGTTTTCGAAACTCGACACCAACAGTGACGGCGTCCTCGTCGCCGATGAAATTCCCGAAGAGCAGCGTCGCTTCTTCGGAAGAATCCTTCGCGTCGGTGACGCCAACGAAGACGAGAAAATCAGCAAGGCGGAATTCCTCGCCGCCGTGGCGGAGCGAGAAGAAGAGTCTGATCGCGGTCCCGAAGGACGCGGTCGCGGCTTTGGCGGCGGACGTCCGGATCCGTCTCAATTTCTGAGCCGCATGGATCGCAACGAAGACGGCCAAATCTCTCGTGAGGAACTCCCCGAGTTTGCCCGGGAACGGATGGGCCGCATCTTCGACGAGGCTGGCAAGGATTCCCTGTCCCTGGAAGAATTCGGCAAAGCGATGGCCGCCATGGGACGGGGTCCGGGTGGTGGTCCCGGCCGACCAGGAGCGGGTCCAGAGGGAGGCCCCGGCGGCCCAGGGCGAGGTCCAGGCTTCCTGGCTCAGTTCGATAAAAACGAAGACGGCAAAGTCTCCAAGGACGAACTCCCCGAGGAAGCTCGCGAACGGATGGCCCCGCTCTTCGAACGGCTCGGCAGCGACGAAATCGATCTCGAACGCTTCGCCGAAATGGCACAAAACCGAGGGCGTGACCAACTCGCCCAACGCCCAGATGGTGAACGCCCTCCTCGCGATGGGGACCGACCGCCGCGTGAAGGAGACCGTCCCCGCGACGGCGAACGTCCCCCCCGTGAAGGAGACCGTCCGCGTGATGGCGAACGTCCCCCGCGTGAGGGTGATCGACCAGAAATGAGAGACGGCGAAGGTCGGCCTCCGTTCGGTGGTCGCGGACGTGGTCCCGCGTTCATCCGCGTTCTCGATGAAGATGGCAATGGCCGCATCAGCAAAGCGGAAATGATTCACATCGCCAAGCTCTTCGCGGAACTCGACAACAACAACGACGGCGAACTCGACGGCCCTGAACTGATGGGGTTTGGTGGTCCGCCTGAAGGACGCCCGGGAGAAGGTCGCCCGGGAGAAGGTCGGCCCGGTGAGGCAGGCCGTCCTGGCGAAGGGGGGCGTGGCGGATTCGGTGGGGGACCGGGTGGGGCCGGCGGTCCTGGAGGACGCGGGGGCTTCTTCGCTCGGATGGACTCCGATGGGGACGGCTTCCTTTCCAAAGAAGAAGCTCAAGGACCACTCCAGGAAGCGTTCGACTCCTACGACACCAGCAAGGACGGCAAGCTCTCCGAAGAGGAACTGCGCGAAGGCTTCATGCGTCGCTTCGGTGATCGCGGCCGACCAGGTGGGGGACGTCCCGAGGGAGACCGTCCCGATGGCGAACGCCGAGAAGGTGGCGACCGCCCCGAACGGCCTCGCCGACCTGATTCCGAGTAAGGCCAAAAAGAACGTTCGCTGAACAGGAACGTGACAATTTGTACGAACCGAACCGGGGGCACGAGTCACTTCGCTCGTGCCCTCGGTTTCATTTTGCATGTTTGCGACTGTTGGGGAACCTGTTAGCGGCGGTTTGTGTCAACTCATCGCTTTCAGAGTCGGCATGCTGTCCGTCGGTAATTGTCACACCCGCAGCCCGTTGGACTTGCGGCGAAATGAGCGGTCGAAGTGTCCAACTCGCCAGTCCGAAGGCTGGAGAGACCTCAACGTTTTTGTTACCACTTGCCCGTCCATCAGATTCCGAAAGAGGCAAAACGAACAATGCGGTTCACCAAGATGCACGGGGCCGGCAACGACTACGTCTATGTCAATGCCTTTGAAGAACAGTTGCCGGGCGACCTCGCGGAGTTGTCCCGTCGCGTGGCGGACCGTCACTTTGGGATCGGCGGCGATGGTCTGATCCTGATCTGCCCGTCGGAACGGGCCGATGCCCGGATGCGAATGTTTAATGCTGACGGCAGTGAAGCCGAGATGTGCGGAAACGGCGTCCGCTGCGTCGCGAAGTATGTCTATGACCATGGCATCGCCCGGAAAGAGGAACTTCAGATTGAGACCGGACGCGGCGTGTTGACGCTCCAGGTCTTTCCCGAACAGGGCAAGGTCGAGCGGGTCCGCGTCAATATGGGGGAGCCAATCCTGAAGGCGGATGAGATTCCTACGACCCTTCCCGGAGAGCCACCGCTCAAAGCTCCTTTGGAAGTGGGTGGCAAGACGCTGGAAGTGACTTGTATTTCGATGGGGAATCCCCATTGCATCACCTTCGTTGATGAGGTGACGGATGACTGGGTCCATGGCATCGGCCCGCAAGTCGAGCGACATCCGGCCTTCCCCAAACGAGTTAACGCGGAGTTTATTCAGATTGTCTCGCCCACCGAGATGATCATGCGAGTCTGGGAACGAGGGAGCGGAGAAACGCTCGCCTGCGGAACAGGAGCGTGTGCATCAGCCGTGGCCGCCGTGCTGAACGGACTGACGGAAAGAACCGTGCTTTGTCACCTGCCGGGTGGGGATCTGACGTTGGAATGGGCCGAATCGGGCGAGGTCTACATGACCGGCCCCGCCACCGAAGTCTTTAACGGTGAGTTTCCGTTGGGGTCGAAATCAAGCCTCGCAGATTAGGACCGGGCGATCAATAAGTGGCGGGTTGTCCGTCCAAATCCGAAATCCGAATTTCGAAATCCAAAACAAATTCAAAGTACGAATGGCAGAAACGATGGCATCGAACTATCAACGAAAGCCAATGCGATGCGCATTCATTCGAATTTCTGACACTCGGATTTGTTTCGAATTTGTGATTTC
>JAGQQQ010000874.1 GCA_020426125.1 Planctomycetaceae bacterium | reverse complement strand
GCAGGTAAACGGTCGAACGTGAATCGTCCCTGGTCGTCAACCACCACCTGTTCGATGGTGTTCGTAAACGCTTGGTCAAAACGGCGGTCAACAAGGTGGACTGACCGCATCGCCGCACGGACGACCGTTTCCGGAAGATACTCGGCCGGAACGTCAGTCACCGTTCCAGAGACAGGGAGCCCCGTTTGGCGGTCAAACGAGACAAGTTTCGAATCGCCGGGAGAAAGTTCGATGAGCGTCTCTTCGGCTTCCGACACGATCAATCGCTTCTCGGACATTCTCACAACATCCCGACGTTTGACAAGATAACGCCCCGGGGGGAGATGTTCGATACGCACCGACCCGGGATTACTGATGGCCCACCCCGCCCGCCAGGAAGAACTCGAGGTTCCCGTCCCGGAAGAGACATAGTCCCAAGGACCATCGACTTGCTCCAGCGAGAAACTGGCTTTCGGAGAATCCCCTGGAAGGTTCAAATCCACCGTGAGCGTCCCTGGCTCGGGAAGAGTGATGGCCCCCGAATCCGGGAATTCCCATGCTGGCAGTGACCACAAAGCGAGGTCTTCACTGATGATGACCATCCGTGTGCCCGGCTTGTTGCTTCGATCCAGAGAGAAGGCACCGTCGGCATCGGTCAGCGTTGAATCAACATGGCCGGGTTGGTCCCGTTCCCAGCCCAGTTTCTCGCGGTCGGCTTGTAAGTCGACATGCACGATGGCATCGCCCACGAGCAGCACGCGCGCCTTCGGCACTGGCTTCCCCACGTGGTCCACAACCCGGCCTGTGACACGTTCCCCGACTCCCCAATGCGTCCTGTTTGTGACATCATCCGCCATGGACTTCATGTCAACGTGGAGTTGCTCGGCGTTGAGTTTCCGTTCGGGCAGGGAGTTCGCTCCCTTCTCAATTTTGATGGGGTGGCGGCGTCCATCGAAGTCGTCCCAACGCAGGTACCCGGACCGTTCGTGCCAGACGCTGAAATTCCATTCTCCCACGGGGATGTCCGGAATCTGGAAGGAGCCATCCGCAGCGGTGACCGCGAAGTAGGGGTGCTCGACTGGAAAGAGGTATCCCGACATCCAAGGATGAATGTCTGAGTGAATCAGCATAGGAAGACGTTCGGGGGCCACGTCGACTGTGCGAAATGTCTTCGGATTTAGCTGAACATTGAATGACTTTCGAAAGCCCTCGTAGCGGGCATTGGAAACCTCAGTCATCTGTTGAAAGATCGTCAATTCGTGCGGAGCATGGAACGCCAGCACCCGGGGTTGAAATCCCGATTTCCCCATCACCAGTTTCTCCGGCTTTCCGGGAGGGGGAGTGACCGCTGGGAATTCTTTGTCGGAAAGCCAGACGACAACGCCCGCGACGCCGCCATCTTTCCCGATTTGAAGTGACTCATCCGCCACGCCGCCGGGATAGTCTTTGTTCGGGGTCACGAGCAATGGCAATCGGGGACGGCGACCTTCCCAGACAAAACGACCGGTCAGTGTTCCGGTGGGGCCGCTTTCGTTTATCGCAGTTGTCTCTTTGGCTTCCGGGATCTGAGCCGCACTCAGTTCAACTGTCGCTGACTCTCTTTCCCCAACGGCCACCGCCTTTTTCTCGTCGCCGAACTTCGAATTGATCGACAGCCAATAGAGTCCCTTTGGCAAGCCGTCAAACCGAAACGACCCATCCGCCTCGCAGGTCGTTGTCAGTGTCGG
>JAGQQQ010000873.1 GCA_020426125.1 Planctomycetaceae bacterium | reverse complement strand
CGGGAATGCCAGGGAAACGACTCACCACAAATGGTCGTCGATACGGAGATGAGACAGATCTCGGGTCCATCGTGATCTGAGAATAATAGTTCCCATTCCGTCAAGGAAAACATGCCCGAGAATCTGAACTCTTCTCAATCCCTAAAATTCCCGGGAATCTGCGATGGCATTCTTCCAGTCCCAGAGACATACTACCTACCTGTTGTACGACCGCTGTGAAAGGTCACACGGCCAATGGATTGGCTGCTGGATCGATTTGGGATCCGAATCGCAGTGTTCGATCACAGTATCCGAGTGCGTCTTCGCCCGTATCATCTGACCAATCCCTTATGCGGACAGGAGTCAGTTTTATGCTCTCAGATTCCCAGCCATATGGTTTTCCCGACCTCGTCAAGGACTCGAATCCTGAAACTGTCAAGCAAGGAATCGCACGACAGCACGTCTTCGAGGACACGATCGGACGGCGCGATTTCGTTCAGATCGCGGGTGCGGCGGTCGCGACGGCCGCCTCTCTGTCCGCTCCGAATTGGGGACAGGCCAAAGAAACGTCGAAAAACTCGTCGCCCGAATCTTTGGTCAAGGTACTGCACGACTCTCTCGATGAGACGCAGCGAGCAAAGGTCTGCTTTGCCTGGGACTATCAGGACAAAAGGGGATTGCTTCGAACCCATGTCTCGAACAACTGGAGCATCACGGACCGCGACACCATGGCCGTAGGAGGGCCCTTTTTCACCAAGGATCAACAGGAGATCATTGAAGCCCTGTTTTTCGGTCTCTATTCCCCAGACTGGCACGACCGCATTCGGAAGCAACTTCGGGACGATGCAGGGGGATACGGAAAACAACAGACCATTGCGATTTTCGGGGAACCTGGAAGTGATCAGTATGAGTTCGTAATGACGGGGCGGCATCTCACGATCCGTTGCGATGGGAATACCACGGACCACGTCGCCTTCGGAGGCCCCATTTTCTATGGACATGCAGCTCAGGGTTTCAATGAGAAGCCGGACCATCCAGGAAATGTCTTCTGGCCTCAGGCATTGGCAGCGAATCAACTGTTTACCATGCTCGATGGCAAGCAACGCGACCAGGCGTTGATCAAGGTCGCCCCCTTTGAATGGGAGGTCGGATTTCAAGGGAATGAAAAGCCGATTGCCGGATTGCCGGTGTCCGAACTCGCCCGGGATCAGAAGGAACACCTGCAGAAAGTGCTGGGACTGTTGCTGGAGCCGTATCGGGCCTCCGATCAGTTAGAGGCTCGAAGCTGTTTGAAATCCCTGGGGGGGCTTGAAGAATGCCGAATATCGTTCTATCAGGAAGATGATCTTGGGAACGATGAGGTTTGGGATATCTGGCGTCTGGAAGGCCCCGCGTTCGTCTGGCATTATCGCGGCGCACCACATGTGCATGTCTGGGTCAACATCGCCGATAGTCCTGATGTGGCTTTGAATGCTGCCGGTTGATCCGTTACCCGTCCCATTCTTTCTTCCTGCCGCCAAATCGGGCGAGCAGGTGTTCGCTCAATTCTGAGCTGCTCTGAATTCTGGAGTTCGCGTGTCAGCATTCGAATCGTTCGAGGATGTGTCGTATCCTCCTCGCTTGCCCCATGACTTCCCAGATCTTGGCGGAGTTCCACAAAATCCATCCCAAGGATTTCCATTCTCCAGACGGGTCTCCATCAACCATTTGACGACTTTACGATGCCAATTGCCGAGAGACTTGGACCTGTATACCCAACTGGGCGTGGGGGCCATCGGTTTGAACTGGCGGAAACTCAATGAATATGGACTCCGTCGCAGTCTCAAGCGAATCCGGAAGTCGCCTTTGGCGGTTTCCAGCGTGGGATGGATTTCAGGATTCACAGGTCAATATGGGCATCGGTTGAAAGATACTCTCCTGGAAGCTCGAAAGATGATTCGTGTCGCGGGAGTTCTCCGAGCCCCGGTGATCCCGGTGATTACCGGACCTCGCGCCGGTCATATTCGGTCCCACGCGGCCCGATTGATCGGTGACAGCCTGCGCGACCTTGCTCCGCTGGCATCGATTTATGGCGTCAGGCTCGCGCTTCAGCCGATGCATCCCATCTATCGGAAAAACTGGACCTTCTTAAATAGCGTGGATCAAACGCTTGAGATTCTGGATCGGGTCGATCACCCCCATGTGATGATGTCGTTTGGAATGTCCCATCTGATTGATCAACCCGGGGTGATGGACCGCCTTTCCGATCTTGTCCCACGAATTGCAATCGTGGGATTGTCAGATCGCTCGGGAGAGTTGAGTTCCGAGAATGACGGACTCATTCCCGGAACGGGAGACCTGCCAATTCGAGATGCCATCGCAACCTTGGAACAAGCCGGGTATACCGGTTGGTATGAAATCGAAGTCTGGTCCCCTGACTTGTGGAAACTTCAACCCCACGATTTAATTCAAGGCTGTCTGCTCGCGAAGGACCGCTTGGCAGCGAGCCTTGCTCCCCTAGCGTGACGGGATCGTGCCACGAGGCCTCGGGGTGATGTTGCCAAACAAAAGGGGATCCCTGAAGCGCACGCTCCGGGATTCTGTTTCGAGCGTTATAGTTTGTTACACTTCGAAAAAGACGTAAGCCGCCGCGACGCATTTCGGTTGGAGTCGGGGCGTCCTGCTGCTTCCCCCCCTGATGAACTTCCCTCCTTGCCGCCCTACCCCCGCTCATGCCTCACGAATGGTACAACGTTGAAGAATTAGCCCGCCAACTCGGACGGGATAAACGGGAGATCGAGAAATTGGCCTCCCGGGGGCGGCTTCCCGCTCATAAGCGCGGCAAGGAATGGCAGTTCCATGCTGCGGAGATTACGCAGTGGCTTGAACAGGAGATGCGAGACTACTCCGACAGTCAACTCGCGGCCGTGGAAGCGGCTCAGGCATCCCCTGAAGTTCCTGCGGATATTCCGGTCTCCGCGCTGCTCAGTCCGGAAG
>JAGQQQ010000872.1 GCA_020426125.1 Planctomycetaceae bacterium | reverse complement strand
TCGTTTGATCGAGCTGAGGGATCCGCTTTCCGGAATGTCCCATCGTTTCCGTCTTGCGAACCAACTCGCGGAGAGCTTGCTCCGCGATGGCGAACTGTCGAATGTGGAAAGCGATTCGAGCGAAATAACTCAGATCGATCAAATGCTTTGCCTCATCGAATTCGGTTTCCCGTGGCCGGGTCAGTTCTTGCTGAAAGTAGTCATAGGCCGACCGCAAGTGATGCCATTCCGCTTGCTCCAACGGCTCTTGCCAGTACTCCTTCTTTTCCAGGACTCGGTCGACTGTCGTCCGGGTTTCTGACCAAATGAAATTCTCCTCCGAAATCGTCGGAGGATTTCTCGGACGAGAAGTCGCGACCTGTTCCGGGACTTGAGAGTTCTCCCAGAACGGACGCAACAGGAGTGCCGCCGCAAACCCAGCTGCCACGAACCCGAAGATACTTCCGAGGCGAAGGAACTCGCGCCGGCGCCGTGGAATGATGGCGGCCTCATCGGAAACGTCTGGTGGTTGGGAATCGAGAATCATGGTCTTTTCGGAATCACTCCGACGGAGGCCGACAATCGTTCAATGGATAGAGGAAACATCGCGATCCCGCGGTAATCGCTAACGAAACCACCAAACGAAAAAAAAGATCGCCACATGAATGAAACCAGAGAGCTTCAATCCCGTGTCGAGGAATTTCGGGCGATTCGTGGCGTCAATCACCAACGCCGATGTCGACTCTCGGCAAGACAACCGTCAAATAGCTTTTTGGTTATTGCGAGAGAGCGGGGACCTGGGAGCGGTCTCACGGCAAGCGGATTGGGCAAGTACGCTTCCCCAAGGGAGCATGGAAATTGACGGAATCGACGGCGGAAGCCAGAAAGCCGTCAGTCAGGTCAAATCCTGGTGCTTTTGCCGCCTCAGCGGTGCGAACTGGCATTTCGGATGCCCGTCGGCTCCGAGTAATCCCGCGTGGGGAAAGCGATGCGAATGTTGGTCGCTGAAGTTCTCGATAAAGACCCCTGTCACGGCAGGCTTGGCTAACAAGAGAGGGACAATTCGCTCAATCCATTCCGACTGTGCCTCCTCACACCAAGGCTCCTCCCCGACCTGTTCGTTCACGCTCAGTCGCGGGTCTGCCAGCGGATCGTGCCGAGGACTTGAGGGGCAACCCAATTTGACATGGATTTGAATGCCCAGAAGGCTCCAGAGATCAATCAGGCGAGAAATCTGAATCATCTCCCGAGGGAAAGTCGCCGGTCCGTTATAGCCGGTGTTGATGTGCAAGGTGACACCGGCCAGACCCAAGTTCGAGCGGACCAAGGCGTCCGCGAACTGCATCGGAGACAGCCGATGATTCCCTTTTCGTTGGTACTCCCCCCAAGGCTGGTCGATCCCGATAAAGAATTGCGCATCACTATCCGTCCGATGTGCCGCTTCCAGTGTCCGAGCGACCAGGGCGAGGCGATGCTCTTCGGACAGGTCGAGCGCTTGTCCTGTGTTGCCAAAATCCGAGACGTCCCAGATTCGGACTTTTCCCGTATATCGGTTGATGGCGGTTTCAATGTAGTCGCAGACGAAGCTTGGCAGATTCAGGAGATCATTCTTCCAGGGGGCGAGCCATTCGGGAAGTCCTCCATCGTCCAATTCGATCAACGGTCCGCCTTTGATCACGGACCGATTTTGCTGGGCGAATTCCACCAGATCATCCGCAAGGTCCCAATGATAATTTCCCTCGTGGGGTTCGATCGACTTCCAGCTGATGGGAATGGCAGCGGCGGTGAACGCCGACAAGAAGAACTCCGAGTTTTGGGACTCCAACGCGGCCGGGTCGAGCGCGCACCCAAGCAGCCCGGTCGGCAGATGCGAATTCCGCCGGAGACTGGTCATCCTCTGAATCACGTAGGCATCGACAAGAACATTTGCCGCTCGACGTGTGTCCTCGATCGCATTCCGAGCCAGTTCACAGGCCCGGTCGACATCAGACTGGCTTGCGCAGGCCGAGGCAAAGGCCGAAAAAGCTGAGGACTGCAGGTCTCGAAACACTTGGGGAATCGCCATATGGCCCATCTCCCACGCGGCCCATTGATCCCGGAGCGAGGAAAGGGCTCCCCGGGCCAGTTCGATCATGAGAAGATAGGGTTCTTCACGCTCGCGCAATGACGTCGATGTTAGCATCGAGTAACCGCGTTGATTGTGCGGAAACGGCACCGTCAACTTGCCGCTATCCGACAGCGGACGCCGACAAGCAAGCACCCCGTCACTCCATTCGCCGCGTGTGGGGTAAATGCGTCCGTCCATCCCGCTGATGTACAACATATCCGTTGCCGACAATCCCTCAAGCAAGTCGGGCGGATGAACGGTAAAACGCATCACTCCCATAAGTTCGCTTTCTCAAGTCGGGAGTTGAAACGCTGTGTTTCTCTTTTCCCTTACGGCAGACCGCCGCGACGAGATTGGAAATGGAAACAGGAAATCGACTTAAAGTTTAATCTCAAGAGGGGGACACATCAACGTTCGTGCGTTTCAGGCCGCGGATTCCGCTACGGATTCTTCTGATTTGAACCGAACCCTGGTGGCCAGATTTCTTCCCAACGTCGAGACACGATACGTGAGGCCATGTGAGCCGTCTTCAAATTGGAACTGGAGGAATCCCAACGCAATCAATTGGCCGTGAATCTCGGCCAACGAAGACGATTCAACCCCTTCAAGTTCCGTGATTCTCGGAATGTACCTTGGTCCGCCCGACTGCTCGGGAATCTCCCTGCGGAGACTTTCCTGTCGGCTCAGGTAGGCCTCGAGAAGAGACAGCCATTCGGGGTGGTTCAACAGCAATTCCAGATCGATGTCATCCATGCTTGCGAGTATCGATTCGGATGGGGCTCGGTCTCGACTGGTTCGATCGATGACTTGAGAACCGTCACAATCGGCCCACCGGTAAGGTGCGAATTCCCAGAATCTGAAAAGATGGTCTCAACCCCATAGGCGTCCTGCGGACGTGCCTATACTCTCCGTTATGAAAAACGGCTTTCTTGGCTTTGACGCCTCTTTTATGTTGGATTTCGTCGTCAGCGCTCTCGTGCTGATCGTCCCTGTCCTTCTGTACAGCGTTTATGTCGTGAAGGTGCGGAAACGATTCACACTTCATCGAAATCTCCAGTTGGGTCTGGGATTGACACTATTGGTCGCTGTGGCGGCATTTGAAATTGACACCCAGCTGATTCATGGGGGCTGGGAAAACATCGTGAACAAGGATCCCGCGACCCCCAGACTGACCGGGGAAGAGTTGGCTGCGGTGAAACGAGTCCTCCGGATCCACTTGATCTTTGCGATCAGTACTCCGATTCTGTGGGCGATCACCATCGTGTCGGCGCTGATTCGTTTCGCGAAACCTCCCGCTCCCAGCGATCATAGCCGAGTACACAAAACTCTCGGTTGGCTGTCAGTTCTCGATATCGTGGGGACATCCGTGACCGGCTTATGGTTTTACTATTCAGCGTTCGTCGCGTGATCCCCTATTTCTGCGACGTCACAGGAGTCTTGGCCGACTTCGAGATCATCACCTGATAACCGATGTGGAGAATCTCAATCTGGTTTCCCCACATGTGCAAGAATGCGTCAATCGCCACTCTCGGAGGATGGTGAACACGCCCTCGAGCGTTCCACTGATAGTCGTCGAAAACGAGTACTCCTCCGGGGCTCAGCCGGGAAAATGCCAGAACCGCGTCGGTGAGGCAATCCCGAGCTTCGTGGGACCCATCAATGTAGATCCAGTCAAACTTCGAATCTTCCGGCAATTTTCGGAGAGACTCCGAGGATGGTCCCTGAAGTTGCACGATCCGCTGGTCGACGCCCCGGGCGGCAACATTGGCTTGAAAACGGGACCTTCGCTCCTCCTCCTCCCAAAGGTCCAGGCAATACAAGCGACGATGGGATTGCGGGAGCAGATATTGCAGGGTCCAGAGCGCACTCCGCCCTTCGTACGTCCCCACCTCCAACCCATCTGAGTCGCCTCGAACCACTCGGGGAACCGCATACTCTTTCCAGAGAGGAATCACATGGGAAAACCAATCTGTCGTGAAGCGAGCCATTGCCACCTTTCGAAAATTTGCTCGGCCAACCGGAACCGAATAGAAAATCGATGGTTGCGCGGATGATGGCAGCTGCAACGACAGTCACTCCTCCGCCAGTCCATATGGGGAGAGTTCAATTGGCACCGGGGCGGACTTCGCGGCGTCTTTGAGTTTTGACACGACAAAAAACTTGTGGTTGGCGACCGCCTGCTCGGTGATTCCGAGGACCGTGGCGACCCGTTTGTTGGGGAACCCGCGCACAAACAGCAATTCGATACACTTCAGTCGCTCGTAGTCCCCTTTTTCGCGACATTGGCGAATCACGGTTCTCAGACAATCGACCAAGACGGTTTCCTCTTGACGCTGGGACTCACGGCTGCGTGCGATACTGGATGCGACCCGATCCCGTCCGACAGGATCCCTTTGGCCTCCGTCAGAATCATCTCCGTGCAAAGGTAACGTGGGCCGTCGGCCGGCCTTGCGGAGAGCATCCGTGATTTTATTTGCGGTGATTGCAAACAGAAACGATTCAGGAGGGGTGTTCTCGTCGTAGTTGGGAAGGGCTGTGAGAAACCCCAGAAAGGTCTCCTGAACGAGGTCTTCCGCCAAGGCGCGGTCTCTCAATCGGCTGAATGCAAAAGCCTGAAGCCGCCCCTCATATTCCGCGATGAAGGTTCGCCAGGCCCTTTCCTCACCCTCGCGAATCCGGCGGATCAATTCTTTTTGTGCGGGTGTCGCCGCCATGTCGCCTTTGACTTCCAACCGGGACGCAAACATCAGATTCGACGGCGACAACGAATGCGCAATCGACTTATTGTTGATTCGAACTCCTCCGCCAATTATTAGAATCGAAACTTCCGATCCCCGAGTCAATCCCGCGTTTGGGTTGAGTGAAACGACTTGGTTCCGTTGCACGATCCTTTTTGACGGGAATCCATGATCTCCCGTAATCGTCCGAGGGGGAGTCAATCAGGTGACCCGTACCTTGAAAAGTGTGACCTCATGGCCGCGAATCTGACGCCGCAATACTACCGAGCCGAGGAACAGTATCGCCGGGCGCAGACCGTCGCCGAACGTGTCGCCTGTCTGGAAGAACTTCTCCGTGTCATTCCCAAGCACAAAGGAACGGACCGCCTGCAAGGGGATCTTCGCTTCCGTCTGAAGGAAGCCAAAGAACAACTCCGTCGAGAAAACATGAAGGGCGCGGCTTCGCGGTCCATGCCGATTCCTCGACAAGGCGCAGCCAGGGTTGTCGTGATGGGAGCCCCCAATTCCGGCAAGAGCCAGTTGGTTTCCGCATGCACTGGCGCATCGCTCTCCGTCGCACCCTATCCGTTTTCCACCCGTCACCCGACAGCCGCCCTCATGGACTGGAACCACTTCCGAATTCAATTCATTGACACTCCGCCTGTGTCTTTGAGTCACTGGGAGCCTTCCCTGACGGATCTGGTCCGATCGGCCGATCTCGTCCTGTTGTGTGCTGATGGGAGCCAGGATGATGGGGCACAGGCCGCGTTCGACGTCATCGAGCAGTTCGCTGAAAGGAAGATTCAACTGTCCCATCGTTCTGGATTCGACGAACAACGATTTGCTGTCGTCCATGTCAAATCGGTGCTTGTCGTGACCCGCAGTTGGAATTCGGATTGGCCCGTTCGCAAAGAACTCTTTTCGGAGTGGAATGCGTTTCCGTTTTCCTCGGCGGAAGTCGAATCTGGGGATGAAGAGTCGGTCTTGCAACTGAAAGCCAAGGTTGTCAAAGAACTCGGATTAATTCGTGTTTTCACGAAGAAGCCAGGCGAACCGGCCGAGTTGATCGATCCGTACATTCTTAAATCGGGGGCAACGGTCGCCGAGATTTCCGAGAAGGTCCACGCCGATCTTGCAAATCGAGTCAAAACGGCCAAGATCCGTCGTGGTCACGAAAAGACGCCCCTGAACGTGGGACTCGACTTTGAACTGTGTGATCTCGATATCGTGGAACTCCATTAACGGAGAGCGTCGCCGTCCGATATTCGAGATGGTTGCTCCTTCACACCGAAGTTCGTCCTGTCCCCTGAGAGAGAATCCGCTACCATTCCGCCGAGGAAGAATTCCTGGCGTGGACTCACTCGACGTGGTTCGTGTAGACAAAGGCCATCACCCGAAGGACATCATCTCCGATGAGGAAAATTGGGACAGTCGACAACCCGGACCATGCTCAGCGGCTGGGC
Source organism: Planctomycetaceae bacterium (assembly GCA_020426125.1). Taxonomy (GTDB): domain Bacteria; phylum Planctomycetota; class Planctomycetia; order Planctomycetales; family Planctomycetaceae; genus HKST-UBA70. The sequence continues at coordinate 2,818 of JAGQQQ010000872.1, read as the reverse complement.
CACTATTTCTTGAGCCAGGACATTGAGGCAAAGATCGAACGACACCAGGAACGGTCGGAAGTCTGGATCCTTGACGAGGATCGGGTTGATGAGGCCCGTCGAATTCTGGAGCAGTTTCTCGCGGAGCCGGAGGCGAGATCGTTTGATGCCCCCGCTCCTCAGGCCCGTCGGAAGACACACAAAACAATGGTTGCCCACCGGGAATTCCGCGTCGCGAGCGCCCGGCAGGCTGGAATACCGCTCACAATCTCTCTTGTGGCGGTCAGCGTCGTGGTGACGTTGATCACCAACTTTGCCCGTCAGAAGCCCGAATTGCTCGAACAGATCTGGTTAACTGATGCCTGGCGCACGGAGGGGGAAATCTGGCGAATCTTTACGCCAATGTTCTTGCACCTGAGCTTCATGCATCTATTTTTCAACATGTACTGGACGATGATTTTTGGCGGGCTCATCGAAAGGCTCAAAGGAACATTTTCCTTCCTGGGAATCGTGCTCACCATCGCCGCCTTTTCTCATCTGGTCCAGTTCTATTGGACCGGGGGGCGTTTCGGAGGCATGTCCGGTGTGGGGTATGGCTTGTTCGGCTATATCTGGATGAGGTCGCGGTTCTTCCCTTGGGACGGTTTCGCCCTCGACTCTCAGACCGTCACGTTGTGGCTGATGTTCTTTCTTCTTTGCCTGACCGGCTTGCTGGGCCCCATTGCCAATGCGGCCCACTTCGGCGGGCTGGTCATGGGCATGGCCATTGGCTATGCCCCGAAACTTTATCATCGGTAAATCCCACCCCTCTTACAGGATCTCCAACGTCGGCATCGCCGGGTTTTCGAGAATCCCCTTCGCGATTGCCATCGCCACGTTGCTGGAGATGTCCAACAACGACTGGCGGACCGTGTTCTCCTCCGAAAACAGCTTCCCGATTTGCCCGTCATCACCACGAATCCGAATGATGGGATCCGAAGGGATCTCCCCCAGAAACGGGACCTGCATCGCTTCCGCTTTGGCTTTTGCGCCGCCGCGCCCGAAAACCTCTCCAGACATGTTTTCGACCATCCCCAGAACGGGAATCTTGACGGTGTTGAACATGGTAATCGCCTTTCCGGCATCCAATAGCGCCACCTGTTGTGGCGTACAGACGACGACCGCCCCGGCGAGGGACACCATCTGTGAAAGTGTCAACGCCACATCACCCGTTCCCGGAGGCATATCGACGATCAGGTAGTCAAGTTCCCCCCATTCCGTTTGTTGCATGAACTGTGTCAGCGCCTTGTGAAGCATGGGCCCCCGCCAGACGACCGCTTGATCCGCGCCAACCATGAAGCCCATTGACATGACTTTGAGGCCATGAGCGACGATGGGTTCGATCCGCTCGAAGGTTCGACCATCGGGTGTTTGCACTTGCTTAATGCTCGGTTGTCCGCTGGCTCCAACAAGGTGGGGAATGCTGGGTCCGTAAACATCCGCGTCCAACAATCCCACTTTGGCTCCGAAATGTTGTAGCCCATATGCGAGCGAGGCGGCGACGGTCGATTTGCCCACTCCCCCTTTTCCACTCCCCACGGCGATCACGTTTTTGACCTTGAGGCCGACGTTACCGCCCGAGTTCTTTCCTTTGACTTCCGATGTAAATTCCACTTCGACCCGCGACGCTTCTGTTGCCCGCTCGGACACCGCCTTTTCAACGGCCGCGCGGAGAGCGTCCCGCGCGGGATAAGCCGGAGTGGGCAATTGAATTGTGACTCGGAGAGGATCCTGATCCACGGAAATCGAATGAACCATCTTCAATTGATTCAGCGATTTCCCGAGTACGGGATCCAAAACCTCGCCCACAATCTGACGAACGTGCGCATCGGTGGCCATGACTTTCTCCTGATTTGAGAAGGACGGTCGTTCGCTCCTTCTCCTTGATTTCAGATTCCCCTCGTCGACCTCGTGATTTGAATCGAATGAGGTCCCGGATTTTAGACGTTCTGGCCGGTGTGTCTGCCGTTGAAAGCAGCAATTCGAAAAACGGGAAGAAATCCGTCAGGGCTTTTCCGGAATGGGTTTCAGCGGGGAAAGTTCGATGGGGCTGACGCCGGAACCCGTATATCCAGAGACGGGTTTTCCCGTCTCATCCAGTTTTCCGGTGACCCACAACACGCCGCGAGCGACCAGTCCCAGCCAGATGTCATTGTTCATCGTTTCATTGTGATGTCCCAGAGACGTCCCGAACATCCGCGTCCCCCCGAAAGTGTTCACCCAAATCACGGCATGATCCTTTTGGGTATCCTCCCCAAACGCCTTGGCGAGGGGAGTGCAGTGATCCCAGACTTTCTCAATCTTGTAGAGTTCGCCGTTGGGTGTTTGCCATTCCTCGGGAAATCCCGTCATCACGGGGTGCTTGTTTTCCAGGCGGACGACTTTCACCGGACGATGCTTTTCATGGCTCGTCGACGTCACGCCAATCAGTTCCCTCCAGGCGTCTGCCGCCCCGGAGTTCCGGTAGGAATGGAGCGAGCAGTGAATGAACACGCCGGGAACCCCCTGGAAATGGGCGTTTGTGATGCCGCGGACGAAATCCGGATCAGTCACTCCTCCAAAACATTCATTGTGGACGATCACGTCATAGTTCATTGCCCAATGGGGATCTTTGTAGACAGAAACCATGTGATCCCGGGTAGTTCCCCCTTCGTGAACGATGTCCCATCGGATATTGGCCCGCTGGCTGATTCCGTCGGCGATGATTTGTTTTTGATTGTCGTAATCGTGGAAACAGCCCCCGGTAATCAGCAGCCCTTTTAACGGCTCGGTTCCCAAGAGGGAGCCGGAAAATATGCCC
>JAGQQQ010000033.1 GCA_020426125.1 Planctomycetaceae bacterium | reverse complement strand
ATCTTTTCTGGGTTGAAACATGAGAATTGGCTCCCGTATCAGCCAGATTCCAGGTTCGTCACCAAAGGCTGATTCCGACTTTTGATCTCGAATCCGAAGGAAGTCCTCCGACGACTACGGCAGGATAATTTCGCCACCAACCGTGAAGACTCCGATATTTCGATCGCGAAGGACTTTGCGGAGTCCAATGTTGGATTCCGTGATCGGGATCTCCGCAAACTGACTGGTGGTATCCACGCCGACGGTGGTCTCGTCAAGACGAATCGCATCATCCGCCACACCCAGACGCCCCATCCAGATGAAGTTGTAGCCGAGCCGGAAGTTGAACCACTCCGTGACATTGATATTGGCGTAAAATCCGACATCCATCGAGGGAGCGAATTCGATCTCTCGATCAGACTCTCGGGTCATTGCGGGGTCGTCCGTCGGATTGATCGCGTTGATGATGCGATTGTACACGATGTACGGATCGCCTGGTTCGCGGGCGTTTTGGGTTTCCACTGAAGACCGGATCAGGTTGAGACCCAGGCCGACTTTGGGCTCCACTCCCAAGGAAACACGATCGTGAAGTTGTGTCTCCGAACGGAATCCAATTTGAACCTGATCACGGTAGTTGTAGACCTTGGAATCGATCAGGTTGGTGAGCGGTTCTTGGAGCGCGACCGGCTGGAGCGATACGGGATCAAACAAAACTTGCGAACGGTTGTCGAAGCTTCCTCCGAACGTCAGACGCTCCCCATATTCCTCGTGCCGATACCCGAGAATCGGTTGAAACGTGAATCCCCCGCCGGGAATGACGAGGTCGTAGACCATGTTGACGTCCATCGACCAAACGCTCGACGAATACCGGCTGACAAAATCGGCATCATAAAGAATCGTCCGCTCACCGGGTTGGCCGTCCCGTGTGATGGGAATCGCAATTAGCAAGGGGTCACGAGCCCCGTTTCGTCCCTGCAAAAACAACTCAATCGTCGCATCGGCCGGATCGATATCGATTCCCAAGAGGGGACTGGAGAGGGGAATGCCCATCGGAACCGCCGCATTCAAGTCGTCTCTGGTATCTTCCAGGCCCCAGAAGCCGACTTCAACGGCAGCCCGCTTGAAAATGGGGACCCCGAGGACAGCCTTAATACCACTCAACTCATCCCAGTTGAGGTCGCCCGTGTGCGGTGCCTTGGCGAGGCTGGCCGTGCCCCCGATGATCACCCCCAAAGCCGGATCCAGCAACAAGGGATTTCCTCGAATGTCATCAGTGTGGTAGACGAGAAATGGATCGTTGATGTTTCCAAAACCGGGACGGTTCAGGGGATGACCGAGTGTCCGTTTGTCGTGCCGAAAGGTTTCTCCGTTGAGATACTCGACTCGAAAATAGGTGTTGCGCGTGGCTTCGCGACAGACCTGCAGGAAATCAAACTCATTTTCCTGAATGGCAAAGCGATCCTGCGGAAGGAGTTCCGCATAAACGGACGAATCCGGCGGACAAACGTCGACGTATCCTGGTCCGGGACCATATGCCGGCCCCGGAGGAGGACAAAACTGGGCCTGCTGAACCTGTGGCGGATGCCCAACTGGACGGTAGGCATTTCCGGGAAGCCCAATAGGGGTGCTTTGTGCGCTGGCGATTTGGCCAACCCCCATGAGAGCAGTTACGAGCAATCCGAGTTGAACTTTCACGTTCATGGACTCCCTTCCACCATTTGGCCGGAGTGAATTCCGACCAGCTAAACCGCATTAAACCGGTCGGCGGGGACTTCCTGTGGAAGGTTCCGCCGGATCGGCGCAGCCAATGCTCAATTCGCGCACTGGGTGCGATAACGGATTTATCGGCTCTGCCAGTTGGTGAATCTGGGGAAATTTTGCGAATTCCCCCGGATGTGCCGAATCCTGCGACGGATCACACATCAAGTTCGAGTGACGCGATCACCCGACGTGGAAACGTGCGGCAAATGATGCCGGAAGAAGATGGCGCGCGGGCCATTGCGAGACAACCTGGAAAATTCTCGATGAACATGGAATTCTCGGAGGATGTTGCCATCATGGGGGGAATCGGAGCAAGGTCGCCCGTGCGAATTTCCGTTCGCGTGCAATTTCCAGTCACCAGGAGACCATGACAATGGCCGAGAACGACCACACCTACAAGAAGATTGAGATTGTTGGCACATCGCCGATTTCCAGCGACGATGCGATCCGCAATGCGATCGCCAAGGCTGGAAAATCCGTGCGGGGAATGAGCTGGTTTGAAATCGTCGAGTTGCGTGGCGCCATCAACGACAACGAGATCACGCACTGGCAGGCGACTGTCAGAATCGGCTTCCGACTGGAAGACTGATGACGGCTCAGAACCGCTGCGACAAACAGGGACACGGCCTGATCGACGGCAAAAGGAGTTTCTGATGGCGGGAAAACACCTGGACGCGGAGCGAATCGTGGATACGGTTCAGATTCTCGGTCGGCGAATCCGCGAGCGGTTTCCCGAGGCGGGACTGAATCATGTTTGCGCCGACTTGTTGGAGATTGCCAAGCAGGCGCGAAGCCGCGCGGAGCGAATCAGCGAGCCGATGTATGGCATCCGCGCGGCCTCCTGTACGATTGTGAGTCTGATTCTGCTTGCGTTCGGATATGCCATCAGCCTGATTCGCATTCCGGACCAACAATTGCGAGCGGACGAGTTCCTTCAAATGCTTGATGCGGGATTCAATGCACTGGTCTTGATCGGCGCGTCGCTTCTTTTCCTGATCACTTTGGAAATCCGGATCAAACGTTCGCGTGCTCTCAAGGCCATCCACGAACTCCGGTCGCTGTCACACATCATCGATATGCATCAGTTGACGAAGGATCCCGAACGAACCATCTGGAAGGGACAAGACACCGAGTCGTCTCCTCGACGGAACATGACGCCGTTTCAGTTGAACCGGTATCTCGATTATTGCAGCGAGATGCTCGCGCTCGCGGGCAAAATCGCGGCGCTCTATGTGGAGAATTTTCCGGATTCCCAGACCGTCGCGGCGGTGAATGACGTGGAGGATCTCACCTCCGGTCTGAGCCGCAAGATCTGGCAGAAAATCATGATTCTGCAGGAGACAGCGACAGTCGAGGGAGCGGCCAAGACCGCTCAGAAGCCGGAGATTTCCGGTTCAGACTCTCCATCCGAGTTCGCCGAACCTCCCGTGAGCTGAAACGAGTCTGCGGATTCCAAGACCCTTGTCGGTTCGCCACCGTTTTCCCTCAACGATTGAAGGATCGACAAGACCTGGACGCGAGAGTCTTGATCCGTGAGACGAGTGACAGCCGCAAGCAGTTCCGCGGAATACGGAGTGACGGCCGAACCCGCCATCGTCAGATTTGTGACGGCAAGCTGCCGCAACTCCGGTTCGGATGAGCCAAGCAGTTGAATCAAAACAGGAACGGCACGATCCGCCGAACCTGGGAGTTGAACCAGAGTCGCCGCGACATTGGCCCGAACATACACGGACGGATCGGCCAACGCGCGTGTCAGTTCTTCGGCCGCTCCATCAGCAATCGGTCCCAGTTGGGCGAGAACGGTTGATGCCATTTCCCGTTCGAGCGGATCACCGGTTCTCAGTTTGATTTTCAGCAGCGGAACGGCATCGTGATCAAGCGAGACCAACGCCTCAAAGGTCGATTCCCACCCAGCGTTCTCCGACTCGGGATGAACAAGTTGTTTCCAAAGCTGCATGGTCGTCGAGGAGATCCGTTCCGGCTGCGCTGAAGGGATCTCTGCCCCCGGCGTTGAGAATGGGAGAGGGCCGGGAGCTGTTTCCATCGGTGATTGAGATGCTGGATGCTCGACATCCTTCGAGTCGACGGAAACCTCGATTGAGGACGTTTGCTCGAGAGCGTCAGACTGGGAATTGCGACCACCACAGCCTGATAGAAAGCCCGTCATGAAAATGGCGGACAGAGACGCGAGACAACAGGCCGGTCGACAAACTCCCCAATTGACCATCTGGGTTCCCTCCCTCGACTGACATCCCATGACGCGGCGCGGAACGCCCGTCTGAATCGTTATCGACGGACAATCACTTCAGACACGGAGAATCGAAACAAGGCCGATTTCTCGGATCAACAGGGACAAAGGGGAAAACCTTCGTAAGGCAACGACATGGCGCAACCGCACCAAACTTCCGGATCGTCTGAAATTGCAAATCTCAACCGTTCGTTCTGATCGGCGGAATGGCCAGTCATGAGACACGATCTTTGGCTTCGATTTCGCAACACCACGAGTTGCGATTCCGGTGCGACTGTCAACCGGATCGATAAGAGGGAATCGGGAACGAGTCAATCGACTTTGGCGACCGGTTCAAGCCAAACGTCCATCCCTTTACTGTCAGGCATTCCGGTTCCGTGAGTGTTGGAATTCATCAGATGGCAGGACTGGGGCCCGTAGCTGATGAACAGAATTCCCCGAGGGAGTTCATCCCCCTTGGACGTCTTCACCGCCACTTTCATCTCTCCCACTTCATTCCAGACGCGGACGCGATCGCCGTCGACGAGTCCCAGGGATTCCATATCCGCCGGAGAGACCTGAAGCGTGTTGATTTCATCCAGATAATCGCTGGAGTATTTGCCTTCGTTGAGGCCGGTGCCCTGACGGCTGGTGCGGCCGGGAATCAAAATGAATTGCTGAGGAGTCGACGTCGACATGGAAAATCTTCACTGCCGTTGGAAAAGAAGTCTCGTAGTTCAGGCAGCAGCGTACACAAAAGAAAAAACTCCGCGAAGGGTTTCCCGTCGCGGAGTTTCGAGAATCATCCGGAATCATCGCGGCGTAAGAGACGCGACGCTCACTGTTCTCATGCCATCTTAATAGTGGTTGTAGTTGCCACACTCGGCGACGGGCGCGTCACACGCGATGTCATCGCAGTTGGAATCGCACGAATCCCGGTTGTCGTGGAAAGCACTTCCCATCGTGGCGGACTTCGTGCGTCCGTAACCTTTTTCCGCGCTGAAACCCGTAAACAGGAACGACTGATTCAAACTGCCAACGGCATGAGCGACATCGTTCAGTTCCTCGACGACCGCGTGTTGCACCTGGCTAAGACCGACGATGAGGCCGACCACGAGGACAGTTGAGATTAAAACCAGCTCCGCGGAGACCACGAACCCAGCTTCGTCTTGAAGAAACATGTTCAACATTCTTTGATCCCTTTGATCGATTGAGTGAGAGCCATTCGCTTCCGGTTCCAGACGTCGGGAGAAGCGGTAACAGCAATTCATGACAGGAATGGAACCACATTCCGACCGCGGTTCCCGATTTTTTTGGACAATGATGGCCATCGACACCTCGATGTACCCGGAGCGATTGCGATAACGCCCAACAGGAATCGCGTGGCAACATGCCATCGAACGCTTTCGAAGGTGGTCGACGCACGCCGCGAAAGACAAACCTTGAAGAGGCAGACCGCGTGCCAGAGTTCTGGTGGCACCGCACGATTCCCCACATCGGTTGCTTCACCATGAGGCGGAAACGGCTGGTAACTTCTTACTTGGTGATTGGTTAGAGAGTTCGCCAAGCCGTCGCAGGGCGAGTGTTGTCTTTCAGGGGGCGTCCCCGTTGTGTTGCGAGGAAAGATCGAGTTGCCATCCCCTTTTGTTCAGCCACATCGACAGCCGGCAGAACTTTGCTGAATTGTTGCCGAATGACAACATGGCACAAAGGAATATCGAAACGCAACACGACCTTCGTCAGTGATGAATGGCTAATATTGAAATCTCAGTTTTTGATGGTTCGTTGCGACTGGGAAACGTCCCCTATTTGCCAATGATCGGGCTGAGGACCCATGGGGATTGTGGAGACCTGACGACCCGCCTCAAGCGCAGGCAAACACGCGTTTGTGGCGAACGTTGTCCTCCCGAAACTTGGAGCGAACGAAACGATCGATTCGGAAGGATCACGTTAGGGCTGTCTCCACGTTCCTTGAAACGGCCCTCCATGGGACTCCCAGATGGCCCGGAGATTTCCCTGGAGACGGAGCAGGAAAACCTCGACGAAGTGAATCTCGGTGATCAGAACGCAGAAGTTCCGCCTTCCCTGCTCTTCATTGGGAGTTGAGATGTTCTCGTCGGGAGTATCCAAAACGGCTCCGGGGGAAATCGGGGATCGATAGGGAACGCGGCTTGTCGGCCTGGTGCGCTCCCAGGCGGCGTCGACAAGATTCCCATCGCGATGAACCCTGACGATTCCCCGAAGGCCCAGCTGAACTCGCCAATGGGGATGATAGAACAACCAGCTGACCTGAGGGGACTCCTCAATCTCGGCGACTTTGCCGGAGCGTCGGTCAGTGTACATCGTCAAGAGGAACGGCTCGGACTCGAAATCCCGAAGCACAAGGATTCGCTGTTTGGGAATCTGGAAACCTTGAGTCGCCAAGACCGGAAGACTCCAGGGGTGGTCAAGATTGTCACACGCCCTTGTCAACTCATCGCAGAGTGTCAACCAGTAGCCTTCCAGAGTGGGAGCCTGAATGTCAAACGGATTTGTGAAGTCGTTCGAGTTCATCGCGCCATCCTGTGCCACGAATGGATCCGCGGACCTATTCGAGAGTCTGTACCGTCACCCGCGAACGATCAGGGGATTTCCGATCACGGTGTTGTCCGCTTCGCAAGATCTCTGCGGAGACAATGTCATGCCGCCCGTGAATCGGTCGTGTCTCCGGACGTCGCCAGATGTTCGCGTGCCTGTTGAACAATTCCAGATTGATTTGGCTTCCGCCCCTTTCGAAAGTTTTCTTTCTCCTCGATGATCGACTCCGCGTCGAATCTATGGCCGAAATACTTGGCCTGAGCCTGTGGATGGTGCAAAACGGTCGCAATGTCCCCGGTCACCAGGACCTCGCCGGCGACGATGACATTCGTCCGGTCAGTGATCGTGAGTGTCTCCCGCTCCCGATGATCCGTCAGCAGGACGGCGATTCCCGAATCCCGGAGGTCGCCGATAATGTCCTGAATGTCGTTGATTGTGGTCGGATCGATTCCGGTAAACGGTTCGTCGAGGAGGATAATCCGAGGCTGACTCGACAGGCAGCGAGCGATTTCGAGCCGCCGCCGTTCTCCTCCGGATAAGGTCGACGCGATCTGCCGGGCTTTGTCGGTCAATCCGAACTGGCCCAGCAGGCGAACTCGTCGTTCGGTCCGTTCACGATGCGATAACGGGAGAAATTCCAGAATCGCATTGAGATTCTGCTCCACAGACAATTTCGTGAAGATGCTGGTGTCCTGAGGAAGGTAGCCCATCCCGGAACGAGCCCGTTTGTACATCGGAGCCTTGGTGACATCTTTGCCGTTTAGGAGGACGGTTCCCTCAGTGGGGGAGATCAGGCCGCAGGCCATTCGAAAGGTGGTCGATTTTCCGGCTCCGTTCGGTCCCAGCAACCCGACAATTTCTCCCGGTTCCACGTCGAATGACACTCCATCGACGGCCCGTTTTCCACCGGGATAAACCTTAACCAGACCTCGACATTCGAGAATCGGCATCACAGCATCCTTACAGACCGATACAACTTCGACCGCGAATCACGCATCCGTTCTTCGCGGAGTTTACCGAAATCCCGTCTCTCGTCTCAAGACCCGTTGGGGATGGTCAATTCACTGCCAATTCGCCGAGGTGCATTCCGAACTTTGCGACGGTGTGGCTGTGACCGCGGGGCTGAGGTCAAATCGCCACCAAGATCTTCGGATGACTTTCCATGGACTTGTCTGGCGATTTGCCCTCAGGAAAAGCGCTCGCTCCCATCTGTTTTTCCTTTCCACGATCAGCGACGCAATACCCAGTCATCGCGAAATCGGGTGGCGAATTCACCGGTCGTCCCGAATTGGACAGCGCCCTTTTAGCAGTCCGTTCCGCCGCAAGCGCATCTGGCTGCCAGTGTGACAGACGTGGATCGGCAACATGCCGACCTTCGAGACCGCGTACGCCGTTGGCGTTACGGCTAAACGGCTTACGGCGAGAGTTTCTCCAACTCCCCGGGCTTGAGCTTTCCGATGACAGCGTTGAAACGATCCTGGAAGGAAATCCCGTTGGAGAGATCCAGGCACTGACCAAATCACCCCCGCTTGGAGCGTGCAAACATGGCAATTGCGACGAATTCATTGTCGCCACAAATCCCCGCACAGACCGTTATCACAACCCTATCCAAGGGCCGATACATCGGCTCCAGACGACGCGGATCCTGGTCAGTCGTTCGACGGGATTTCCACGGAACATGTGAATCAATGTTTCAAGGACTCATGAACCGAATCCACGATTGCCTTTTCGATCCCCGGAGCAAAGGGCCCGGGGTGAAGGACCGCCGTAAAGTAGATGAGCGCTCCACCTCCTTCGTAGCCTCCCTCCGCGAGAACTCGCTCACTGGGAACGTAAGCGAAGACGTCATTGCTGTAGCCAGCCACCCAGACGGGCCGGTGGGAGAACTCCTGTTTCAGTCGGAGGGAGTAGTCCACGACGGTTTCTCCCGGCAAGGCAATGAGCGCCAAGCCATTCTTTCCGAAGGAGAAAGTCTGCACCAGCGTCGAATAGCTCGACCGAAGATGCCCTTCCGTATCCAGTTGGTGAAGGAGTCGCTGTGCGTGCTGCTGCTCGTACTTGTTGCCGGATTGAAGACGCGACTCAAGTTCCTCTCGCTTGGGGGGATCGGCGTAGGTCACCTCGACATGCCGCATTTCGGCATCCAGGGGACCATTGATGGAAATTGCTGGAGTTTCCAAGGCCGCTTCGACAGCCGTGGCGAGAGTTTTCCCATGGGTCATGGCCAGATCAAGTGTCCGGCGTGGATAGGGGTTTTGGTCTCCTCCGCACCCCATGACGAACATCGCCACCGCCCCGGGGTGGGCTCGTTCCAGCTCCGTCTGTGCGAATCCGGCATAGTCGCCGCAGAATTCGTAGAAAGAAAGCGTGGTGTTATGGCAGGCATATCCGAACAGGATCGTGGTGAGCTGCCCCTCCGAGTTGGTGATTTTTAGGACGGGGACGTCATGGTCGACGGGACCATCGGGATTGGGGCTGTTACGAAACCCCGACTCTGTTGGCAGCCGACGGTTCATCGCAAACGCGGCGCGTGCCCGATGAAAGGAAATTCCCGAGGGGACAGCTTTTTCGATCGCACCTCCGATGAGTTCGACAATCACCCGTTCCAGTTTCTGACCATATTCCACGGCTTGTCGGACCTTTTCGGGATCCACATCGGTGATCACGGTCTCAGGGGACCGTACAACAGGACCACAATGCGTGTGCGAACAGTTCAGCATCACGGCATCAGCGGGGATCTGATACCGCTCCTCGATCTGTTTGGCTACGCGATCGCGGAGCTGCCGTTGCACACTGATCAAGTCCAACGTCACGATCGCGGCTCGGTTTCCCTGACGATCCTCCAACACAACCGCTTTCGCATAGAGATTCGATGCGACTCCTTCGGATGGCTTTGTCCTTGCAGCGTATCCGGCCATCCACATGGACTTTTCGGGTGTGATGACGGCAAAATCCGAACCGACTCTCCAACTTGACTCGGCGAGGAGTTCTGCCGAGCAAACCATCAGAAGAACGGCAACGATCAACGGGGACCAGCGCATGAAACCTCTCCGACTGCAACAGGGATTTCCGGGGAAGATCATATCTCATTCGCCGATTGACCGGGTATTCGCGAAAGGAATTTTCCGTGGGAAATCTGATCGGACGCGCTCTCGCATCCGAGGCAATCTCGAGTTCCATGCCAGATTCCCGGACCTCTGGAATCGGGGAGGAGGACTCGTTCTCACAAGGTCGGGTTGTGGCGACGATGTCGTGTGATATCCTCTTGGATCCCTCCGATCACTCTTCACGACTTTTGAATTCCGGTCCTGACGATGTCCTTGAGCACGCTTCCCTTGAGTTATTGCACCAACGTCCACCCGGGAAAGAATATCGATCAAGTCGTCCAGGGCCTTCGGGAGTATACCATTCCTGCTCGACGGCAGATCGGAGAGCGGATCGCCGCTGGATTGTGGCTGCCGGCCTCGGCGTTGGCGGAACTGCGTCAGCATCCCGATCAGAAAACGCAACTGCGAACCGTTCTTGCCGAAGGTGACCTCGTCTGTTATACGCTCAACACGTTTCCGTTTGGCGACTTCCACAGCGATCGGGTGAAGGAAAACGTCTATGTGCCCGACTGGACCGAGGAACGCCGGTATGAATATACGCGAGACTCCGCGGAGCTTCTTGGCGAACTGATGCCGGACGGTGTCGAAGGGAGCCTGTCGACCGTTCCTTTGGGGTTCAAGGGGTTCGACCATCCAGCGGACTTTTTTGACCGTTGTTGCGAGAACTTGATTCGGCTCGCGAAGGATCTCGATCGGCTCCACGATGAAACGGGGCGGGTTCTCCGATTAGCCATCGAGCCGGAACCTCTCTGCCTGTTGGAGACGACCGGCGAAGCGATCGAGTTTTTCCAGAGGTTGTTTTCTCTCGCCGATGGCCGGGGAATCGGCGACATCGTGCGTCGGCATGTCGGCCTGTGCTACGACGTTTGCCATCAGGCGGTAGAGTTCGAAGACATAGAAGAGTCCGTCCGGGCCATTGATCGGGCCGGGATCCGGATCAACAAAGTGCATCTCACATGCGCGCTCCATTTGGATAAGCCGATGGAGAATGGCCCCGCCCGTGAGCAGTTGGCCGAGTACGTCGAACAGCGTTATCTGCACCAGACGTTTGCGAAGTCAACAGACGGCCAGGTCCATCGATTCACAGACCTCACGGTGGCGTTCTGTGAGAACCCACCGAGAGAGTTTCTGAGCGCGGAGGCGTGGCGAATCCACTTTCATGTCCCGGTTCATCGCGAGGATGTCGGGCTACTCAAGACGACTCGCCCCGAACTGGAAGCGGTCTTGAAGGCGGTCCATCGGCTTGACTATGCACCCCATTTGGAGGTGGAGACCTACACTTGGGGAGTGCTTCCTGAAGAGGAGCGGCTTACGCTGACTGACGGTCTGACCCGCGAACTTCAAGCGACCCACTCTCTCGTTCGAGATTGCCGGTCAAATACCGAGCGGTAAAGTCGTCGACAAACTCCAACTTGGGAATCAGATTGGGGTGTTTGTACTGCTCAGCACTGCCACCGGCCGACGATTGCCTGTCTCTGAGAAAGTGGTCCCAAGTCCCGATAGGAAGCCGCATCGCCGTCATGGGAAGCAAACGATCACTTTCCCGTTTCTCATGATACTCAGAATTCAACTTTCGCAGGGAACTGTCAACGCGCTGAGCAAACTCGCCAGGACCGAGACGATTCGCAAATCGGTCGAATTCGGCCAGGATGCAGTACCGCGGCGGGTCCCCCCACTTGGGAGCAACGGTAAACAGCCCAGGACGGACGCCCGTTTCCTGCATGACCGATGTGACTGCGGAGACGATGTGCGACTCGGTCAGCTTCTCCCCGGTCAGATTTGCGATGTGCGCCCCCTTGTGGAGGAACCGGAGCATCGGGGTGGTGCCGTAGACCCCAGTGCACTCAACCACGTCGCGGATGTTATAACGATACAGTCCGGAAACGGTCGTCAGCAGGATGAAGTAGGACCGGCCTTCTTCGAGTTGGTGTGCTTCTAAGACTGTCGGGTTGTCAGATTCCCCTTCCTCCTCAGGAATGAATTCGAAGTAATGGGAACCAATGTCGAGTAGGCCACTCGAAGTTTCGCAGGCGAGCGGCAGCGTCATTCGGCCTTCGCTGGCGTGCAGGCCATGGTCACGAATCGGGATTCCCTCGGCAATTTCCCGAACCTGCGGCAGGTAGGCTGCCGCACTTCCCCCCGTCCAAACCCCGATCGCCTGAAGCCCTGGCCAAACGGCACGAGGGCGAAGTGTTCCCTCGGATCGCAAAAGATCTTCCAGTTGTTTTGCGCGTTTGCGATTTCGCCCAAGCTTGAGAACGACCTGTTCCTGATCGGCGCCTGAGCACGTGAGGGTGCCATCGTACAGGTCGCGAATGAGTCCTTCGGCCTGATCGCTGAGAATTCGAAAGAGCTGCAAAACGGTACTCGGGTTGGCCGTGGTGATCAGTCCGAGTTTGTCCGTCATCAGACTTTGACGGATTGCAAAGTAATACTTTACCGCGGAACTCTGAATCTTCAGCGCCGACGGGGGAACGGAATACAGAGATCGCAGGAGGGGATTCTGGATCTTTTGCACGAGCCCACTGATATTCCCGCACGGTGTCCCCGCAGGAGTACGGGACTTGTCATAATCACTGACAAGCTGCAGGATCTTTTGAAAGTTGATCTCCCGATAAGCATCAAGAAGTTGAATTCCCCAACACTGCCAACCACGACGGTAATCTTTGAGGAATGTTTCGGTGATCGGGATCAGCTTGGAAGTGTTGGTTGTCCCACTTGTGAGGGCGTACATCAGCAACCGGTTGTGTCGACCGAGCAGGGCTTGAAAGTCCCCCTGTTGCATTCGATCGATGTAGGGACGAAGACGCTCATAATCCCCTACTGGGATTGTCTGGCGAAACCGGTCGGCGTCACGGACGCTCGAGAGTCCCATGTCCGTGCTGAAGCTGCTGTCGGAATTCAATTCCAGAATGCGAGCCAGAGTCTCGTGTTGAGACCGGCGGCAGTCCCGAGCGAGGCTCAAAGCATGGCGCAGTTGTTTACGGGCCTTTTCCCTGGGAATCGACCCGACCGCAAATCGGAGTTGGTTGATCATCGTCCGTCCAGAATCTCTCACATGTCAAAACTGATTTGGAATGACACGTTGTTCGAGTTGGTCCGCACAATTGGGGAAAAGTGCGGAGGGATGATTTCACCCGTTGACTCCGTTCCGAGAATCCATCAAGCACAAAAAAGGCTGGGTTCACACCCAGCCTTAGGTCACAATGGCTCATCCTGGCGAAACCAGTTTTATTTATCGTCCTCGTCCGGACCCTTCTTCTTTTTCTTCTTACCAATAACCAGTTTTTCCACGCGGGTCTTGGGAAGTCCCAGTGGAGACTGATTTTCACTGAAGTTGTCGTTGGCGAGCATCTTCTCAATACGTTCGTCCCGCTTGAGGACGTTTCGGGAACGGCTCAGCCGGCTTCCTCGCTTCAGGCTCTTGTCAATCGTCATTGTTTTCTTCCGCTACAAATCTGGGGGAGAGGTCCTCTCTCACCCTGAGAAATCATTCAACTTTGCAGTGGACTACTGACAATTAGGCAGTCTACGCAAAGTGGGAGATGGAATGCAATTCAGAACCGCAAAGAATAATCAACGGATGAAATTGCTTCAAGCAGGCGCTCGGCACAATTTCCGCGAAACGTGTGACTGAAACAGAGCTTCGACGCGATTCCAAAAGATTCGAGGAGCACGGGGGTCACTATTCCTCTGTTCTCGTCGAATTTGAGGCAAACTTAGGAGACTTTCCCCCGCTGTCGGCGACTTTGTCCGTGGAGGTCATTGCCTGTTCGAGTTTTTCCAGCAATGTCGACTGGCTGTACAGACCGCGAAGCGCGATGACTTTGCTTGATGTCCCTGGGGGAATGATTACGGTCAAGGGGACCATGTCCTGGCCAAACTGCTTGAGCCATTTGCGGATTTCCGGGTCCGGCTTCGTGTAGTCCGCCATCATCGGGACAATCTCGTGCTCGCGGAGAAATTCGACGACCGGCTCTGTATTCAAAGCAAATTTCTCGTTCGTCTTACAGACAGCACACCAATCGGCGGTGAAGTCGATCAGCATGGGTTTCCCAATCCCTCGAAGCTCTAAAAGACGTTGTTCTGAGAACCGACTCCAGTCCACCTCCGCGATTTCCACGCCATCAGTCGTCTCGGAATGGATTTCGGCCATCATTTCGGGGCTGGCGACAAGGGGGATTGCCGATTGGTAACCAGAGACGCCCCACCAAAAGATCGGTGCGGCCACGAGCAGCGACGCGACGCGGACGGTCCATTTCTTCTGCGCTGGCGTGCTGAGATCATACAAATTGCCGACCATCCATAAGAGCAGAGCGATCGCGAGGAGCATAAACAACACGGGGACCTGCCGACTTGGATCGACGGAATACATTAACCACAGCACGGTTCCCATCAACACGAATCCCGAGAACTGTTTGAAACGGACCATCCACATTCCCGGCTTCGGGAGCCAGTTCACAATCGCGGGGAAGAATCCGGCCAGCAGATAAGGGGAGGCCATTCCCAGTCCCATGACCCCAAAGATCAGGAAGATCACGGGCTTCGACTGCGACAAGGTGAACGCGAAGACGGGAGCCATTAGCGGTCCCGAACAGGGGGTCGCCAGCAACGTCGCAATGATCCCCGTGTTAAAGGCTCCCCCGAGTCCTTCCGAATGGTCATTCGCGGAGGGAATTAGCCCAGGAACAGGAAGTTCAAATACACCCAGGAGACTGAGGCCCATGGCGAAGACCACGAAGATCAGGCCAATCACAAACCGGTCGTCCTGGAACTGCCCACCCCAGCCGACCTGGAAGACCGATGCTAATAACGCCAAAGCCATAAAGATCGAAACGACCCCGGCGGTATAGGAGAGATTCAACGCCAGAATCCGCCCCCGGCTTTCCCCCGCCTGTTGGACGAAACTAAGAATCTTGATTGCCAACACGGGCAACACACACGGCATAATGTTGAGAATCAACCCCGCGAGAAACGCAGCTCCCAGAGCAACGGGGAGTGAGGCGATCTTGCCTTCATCCTCGACCTCGAACTGGCCAACTGATGCCGCGATCGAGTCGGCCTCTTCGTCTGGTTCAGGACTGGGAGAAACCGTCGAGGCGACATTCACATAAGAGGTGGAAATCGGTTCAGCGGAGGCGAGATGACTTGGGTCCTGAATGCTCCCCAGCGAGAACTTCACCTGCTTGGGGGGCATGCAGGATTTCCCCGTTTCGCAAATCTGATAGCGAATCGAACCGGCGACGCCATAGTTCTCCGCGTCGTCCACGGTGAACCGCTGCACCCAAGTCACTCGGTCGGTATAGGAAGCGGAGCGGGTTCCAATCTCGGAATCATGGATCTCTGGATCGGGAACGGACAAAATCTCTCCGATCGCCGTGAGTCCGGTCGGATCCAGTTTGATGACAGTGGGCAGCTCGATTTGAGATTCGTCCGCTTTCTCCAAAGCATATGTTGACCAGCCTTCGTCGAGGAACAACGTGATTGCCAGCGTCGCCGTGTCTCCGGCTTTGGCTTTCAGCGAGGAGAGTTCAAATTGCAGTTGAACGGGGGACGTGCCTTCGTTGATACCGGGAGTCGTGCGATACCCCTCGGCCAGCATCCCGGAAATGGTCTCCGACAAGGCGGCCATCGCCGGTTCGCCGCTGGAATTCGGTGTCTCGGGAGCAAACAGGGATGGGAACGACTCCCCGACTTCCGGATCACTTGGGGCCTTCGTTTTGGTCTCGGCAACCTTCGGGAGTCCGTTCTCGGCGAAGGCCGCCTCAAACTCGATTGTTTGCGGCTGGCAAGTCTCCGCATCGCAGATGAGCATGTCGATCTCGCCAGTGATCATGGCCTGTTCGGGGTCGACATCCGTCGGAGCGAGGTAACGTCGGGAGAAGGTCACGGTCCCCGTAAATTTCCCCAGTTCCTGATTGAAGAGTTCGTCGAAAGCCACCTTCGGCGGGTGATCGGGCGCGAACCCCGCACCCAGCGGCGTCCAGCCTTTCGACTTCACGGTGATCGTCGTCGGTTTGGAGAACGAGGGATCCTGCGAATAGGTGTTGGCCCCTTCGGGCAGCGTCACGCGAACCTGCAAGTTCACCGTTCCGGGCTGATCCCCCAGCGTAAAGGCTGAGACGACATCAATCTCCTGTTCCTGGGCCTCGCCGACCGATTCTCCCAAGTCAAAAGACAAGCCGAGGTCCTGGGCAGGAACCGGCGAGATTGCGAAAAACAGACCGATTACAGCCATGTAGACGGGACGCATGTTCACACTACTCCATCGTTGAAAATCACAACGAAATTCTAGCGAAGGGGGATCATGGGGGCGAGACAAATCCATTATCGGACGACATCTTCGCGAGGTCTGTGAGGCATCGCACAAACCTGTCGATGGGAACAGGACGTATGGGGTCGGGGAGATCATCTTTTGTTCGGACAACGTCGACATCCCTAGAAAATCTACTCACGAAAAAAGGCCACCCGAAGCTCAGGTGGCCTTTTGGAGTGCTAAGAACTGATTGAGAGTTCTAACCTTCGCTCTCGTCGTCATCGACCTCGGTATCCGCACCAACGGCACTGGCCTGACAGATCGAGCGATTGAGCCCTTCGACTTCCACTTCCACGGGGGCGGGCATCTCGACATCCTTAAACTTGGCATGATCAAGGATGATATCGACGGCTTTTCTCTCGCGGACCTGTGCTTCGAGATTTTCAATCATCCCGGACTTAAACAGACGGGCTCGGACGCGACGGGGATTCTCTCCCCGTTGAAGTGCCATGATCGTGATCTCTGCATTCAGGTCCTCCTCCGTGACGGCGACATTTTCCTCCTCGGCGATTCGATCGAGGACGAAGTGCTCTTTGAGGTTTTGGCGAGTCATCGATAACGACCGCTGCCGCAGATCGTTTTCCCGAGCAATGATTTCCCGGGAAGTGAACCCCGCCTGACGCATTTCGAGAATCTCACGTCTCAAGGCATTCTCAACCTGCTTGGCAACAAGATCTTCAGGCAGATCCCAATCCGCCGAGTCAGTCACCTGTTCCAACACCTGTCGACGGCACGCCTGACGTTGTTCGTAACGGATCTGCCGTTCCATCATCAATTGAATTTGCTCTCGGAATTCCTCAAGCGAGTCCGACCCAATGCGTTCCAGGAATTCCTCGTTCGTCTCGGGGGTTTCCATCCGCTTGACGTCAAGGACGTGGAAGACAATGTGGACGCTTTCCCCACGCATCTCGATGGCATTGGCTTCCATTGACACGGGGATATCCGTCTCAACGATATCACCAGCCTTTGCCCCGGCCATGAGCGTGTCGAACCCGTCGATTTCCGCATCCTGAAACCGAAGTCGCTTGCGAACGCGAATGGAGACATCTTTTATCTCCGTCAAGGTTCGGCCTCCATGAGTCGTCTTGACGTCAACGGTCACAAAATCGCCCGGCTGGGCGGGAGATTCGACCGGGATCAATTTGCCGTATTGCTCAACAAACTGAGCGACATACGCATCAACATCCTCATCGCTGATTTCCCGCGACGGTCGTTCAATCTCAAGATTCTTATATTCTGGGAGAGCGAATTCAGGACGCACTTCCACGTCGAATTCGTATTCAAAATCTCCCTCTTCCGGGAGAATGATACTATCAAGATCGAGATTCGGCTCGTTGATGGGATCGAGATCGGAGTCCTCTCCCAGTTGTTCCAAGCTGGCCATCAGCACACGCTGTTTGACCTGTTCCGACAACTCGCTCTTGAATCGACGTTTCACCAGATCCGCAGGGACATGCCCGACGCGAAACCCAGGAACTTCCGCCTTTCCCGAATAATCCTCGACGAGTACACCATAAATGGCGTCGATCTCTGTCCGTGGAACCCCGATCCGAACATGTTTCTTGCAAGGACCAATGTCTTGAATGTCGATTGACAGGTTCATTTTGTCAGGAACAGCCGCCGTCCCTTCGACTTCCTCTGAAACGACTTCCTCTGAGACGACCTGCTCGTCAACGGCCTGGTTGCTTTCAGCGTCTGCCACGTCCTTACCCTTCAATCAGCACATCCTGCGAAAAACAATCGGCCAGCGGTCAACTGACCACAGGCCGGCATCGAATTCCCGAGATTTTGAATGAATACAAATCAAGAATCAATGGTTCACACCAACCCAGATCAGAATCGAATGTCGATGTGTGACCATCTCTTCGAAGGTCCGAGACGAACCTTTCAAGAGCGGGTGAAGGGATTCGAACCCTCGACAACCACGATGGCAACGTGGTGCTCTGCCAACTGAGCTACACCC
>JAGQQQ010000871.1 GCA_020426125.1 Planctomycetaceae bacterium | reverse complement strand
AAAATGGGACGAACGAAACCCGTCTCAAAGCGGTAACTTGATGGAACCGATGGATTTGTTGCCCAGACGAACTTGTTGCCCTTGAGGGACTGTCAAACAAAAATCGGCCAGATCACCTTTGCTTGATCGATTGGGATGTCGGTCTCGAAGTGGCATCTCTCAGGGTAACATTCTCTGAGGAAAAGAATCCCTGAATTGAATGGTTCACTGAACAGAAAGGAAACGGGATGACCTCCCTGCGGCTTCCGCAATTTCAAACGGCGTCTCTTCCGACGGCACTGGCGTTCCCAGTGTTCATGATCGCGATATTTACAGCCCCACGACTTCTCCAGGCGGCGGATACCGAATTCACCACTGGGTCCGCAGATCCGTTGATCAACTATATCAACGAGCAGATTCGCCAAGGGTGGGAAGACAATGAAGTGACCCCGAGTTCCGTCGCGGATGATGCGGAGTGGCTGCGTCGGGCGTACCTCGATCTCACAGGTCATATCCCCCCCGCAGACAAGGTTCGGGATTTCCTGGAAGACAAAGACTCCGCGAAACGGACCAAGCTGATCGACGAACTGATTGATCACCCTGATTATGTCCGAAACTTCACGGAAGTCTGGACGAACCTGCTAATCGGTCGGAATACCCCGGATCGCACCAGCCGGGTGGGTATGCGGAAGTTCCTCCGTGAGAGCTTCGCGAGGAATCGTCCCTGGAATGATGTCGTGTATGACATGGTGACCGCCGAAGGACACTTTGAAGAAAATGGGGCGGTCAACTTTATCCTGGCTCAACTGCAAGGAAATCCAAACACCGAAGAGTATCACGTCGAGGCCACGGCCCGGTTGACGCGAATCTTCCTCGGGATGCAGGTGCAGTGCACGCAATGCCATAACCACCCTTTCAACGAGTGGAAACAGAATCAATTCTGGGAGTTCAACAGTTTCTTGCGCCAGGCTCGTCGAATTGACCACGATCGATATGATCCGGAGTCAGGCCAGAACGTGGATGATTACTCAGAGTTGTCCTTCCGTGACTACGACGGTCCTGTTTATTACGAAATGCGGAATGGCCTTGTTCAGGTGGCCTATCCGACGTACTTCGGAGCCGAAGTCGCGCCCAAGGCCGAGAACCGCCGCGAGGAACTCGGGAAGTTGATGTGCTACGACGATGACCAGCACACCGTTGCCCGAGCCTATGTCAACCGGATGTGGGGGCACTTCTTTGGATACGGCTTCACCCGTCCTGTCGATGACATGGGACCGCACAACCCGGCGAGCCATCCCGATTTGCTGGACCGGCTCACCGATGAATTCGTGAAGTCGGGCTACGATACGAAACAACTGGCTCGCTGGATTTGCAACAGCGAAGCGTACAACTTGACCAGTCAGTTCAATAAAGGGAATGACTTCGACAACCCTGCGGCGGGCGAAGTGCCGTTGTTCAGTCACATGTACGTCAAGTCGATGCAGGCCGAGCAGTTGTACGACTCATTGATCATCGCGACGAACGCCCATAAGAGTGGAGCATCAGGGTACGATGCAGCCGAGCAGCAACGTGAACGCTGGCTGCGTGATTACCTGCGAATCTTTGGCGGAGAGGAAGGAGACGAAGTCACCTCCTTTACTGGCAGCATCCCGCAGGCACTCTTGATGATGAATGGTCCGTTAGTCCAGAACGCCATCGACGCAGAAAAAGGGAGTTATCTGTATTCTGTACTCACGGATCCTGGGTACCGAACGGACGCCATGCGTGCTCAAGCGCTGTTTGTCTCAGCACTCGGGCGAATTCCCAGTCGGTACGAGACATCGCAAATCTCAAAACAGATGAAGGGTGGCGATCGTCTCGCCTTCTTCCAGGATCTCTATTGGGCGTTGCTGAACTCGAATGAGTTCTTGCTCGTTCACTAATCTCAGTTTCCAGAGGTTGCAATCGGATTGAGCCGTCATTTGCCGGCGGTCCTCCGCGCGTGTTTTCACTTCAAAATCCAAAACAATTTTTGAAAGGTTTCGCCATGTTGAATCCCATTCCCGCCGGCATGACTCGCCGCCATTTTATGAATCACATGATGATGGGTGGGGCCACCGTCTTGGGGGCCAGCCATTTCCTCTCCCATTTGCAAGCCAATGCTGCGGAAGTCAGCCGTAACCAAAAGGCGTGCATCCTGATTTGGCTCGGAGGTGGTCCGCCAACAATTGACATGTGGGACCTCAAACCCGGTTCCAAAAACGGCGGCGAATTCAAACCGATCAGCACGAAAGGGGATCTCCAGATTTCCGAGCACCTGCCGAAGGTGGCTCAGGTCATGGATCAGCTGTCCGTCGTTCGTTCGATGAGCACCCGTGAGGCGGATCACGCTCGCGGCACCTATTACATGCAAACGGCCTACGTGCCAAACCCGACCGTCGTGCATCCGGCTTTCGGTTCGGTCGCCAGTTATGAACTTGGCTCCAAGAGAAAAGAGTTGGAGATCCCAGCGTATGTCTCCATCGGTGGGGGCGGGATGAGCCCAGGCTTCTTGGGAATGGCTCATGCCCCATTTGTGGTCAATGCCCAAGGGCAGATTCAAAATGCCAATATGGAAGGCATGGACCGTCAGCGTCTCGGCCAACGTCTCGATATGCTCAGCGTGATCGAAGACAACTTCATTCGCTCCGATCGCGGTGATATGGGACAGGCTCACAAAGACATCTACGGCAAGGCCGTCAACCTGATGACCTCCGAGCAGATGCGGGCTTTCCAGATCGATGATGAATCCCCCGAAACCCTCTCGCTCTACGGCATGAACACCGGTGGAGGAAATGCGATGGCCGCCCGGAACGCAGGCGGGTTCGGACGGAGCCTGATGATGGCACGCCGCCTCATCCAGACCGGCGTGCCGTTTGTGGAAGTCCGCTTCCCCGGCGGATGGGACCTGCACCAGGATGTGTTCAACACGCTGTCCACGCAACGTCTGCCCGTCCTCGACGCTGGAATTTCCGGGCTTGTGACCGATCTCAAGCAACGCGGAATGTTGGATGACACCGTTATCATCTGTATGGGAGAGTTCGGCCGGACCCCACGGATTAATCAGAATGTTGGCCGCGATCACTGGGCGACCAGTTGGTCCACTCTGATCGGCGGAGGCGGATTGCAGGGTGGTCGTGCCGTTGGGGAAACCGATGCGGACGGTCTGCGGATCGTCAGCGAAAGCTACCTGCCCGGCGACCTCTGGGCGACCGTGGCACATGCTCTGCGGATCCCGCTCGACACCGTTCACACTTCGAAGCGCGGACGTCCGATGAAACTTGCGAATGGCGGACAGCCCATCAAGGATTTGATTGGTTAATCTCGGTTCGTGAAAACGTCTTCGAACGTAACGAGCCCTCGGTGATTCACTGGGGGCTTTTTTCTGCTCTTCCATGGACAGCAACGACGACAGCGTGAATGAGGACCGTTCCACAAGGGGCTCACGTCCAACGGAAGAGTTTATTCAACTCTTCACGCTGGCACAGCGGCCTCTGTATCTGTTCATTCTGTCGCAGACGGGAAACGTCAACGCGGCGGAAGAGATTTTGCAGGAAACCAATCTGGTAATCTGGGCCAAGATGGACCAGTTTGAACCGGGGACAAACTTCGATGCCTGGGTCCGTCAGATTGCGACGTACGAGGTCATGAAACATCGTCAGCGAAAGGCTCGCGATAAGCTGACTTTCTCAGAAGAGTTCCTGACGGCCGTGGCTCGGGAAGTCGCCGATGCGAGTCCGGAACTGGAGCGGCGGCGGTTGGCGCTTCAAGAATGTCTGCAGAAACTCTCAGCGAGGGATCGAGAGTTAATCG
>JAGQQQ010000870.1 GCA_020426125.1 Planctomycetaceae bacterium | reverse complement strand
TTCCACGCTTCCCCCCATGGCAAATTCATCGGCCGTTGACTCATTATCTGCAACCTCCTGTTGCCATGAGGGTTAGACTATCGATCTCCCCAATTCCGAAACCCTCGCGAAACCCAGCAGACCCCATCGGGAACTGTCACGTCCACACACGGACGCGCGACTTGTTTTCTGTCAGTCAACTTCGCAATGGGGATGTCATTCGGAAGATCATTCCGGTCGGCCGGAAAACTGATCCGTCTTCGACTTTCAGATGACCGCCGAGGAAAGGCTCTCTGTTTAATCCCTGTATGCGAGATTGCTGGGTCAATCGTAACCACGCATTCCCGCGTAGAAACCACGCATCACCGGGAAGTTCGGTTGGACAGGTCGTAACGATTGCATCACCTCGATCGAATCTCCCGATAAATCTGGCATGCTCCCATTCCCTTCCCATATCGATCAGGTTTCGACCCTCGCCCAGGTCGCCGAGTTGCGTCATCGCGTGATCAGTCACAACCTCGCGAATGTCAACACGCCAAACTACCAGCGACTGGACCTCGCCTTCGAAGAAGACTTTCTCAAGGCGGTCCGCAGAGGATCAGACCATCGGGTTGTCCAACCGGAGATCATCGAGGAAGAAGACTTCCCGGTGGGGCTCGATGGCAATAACGTCGATCTGGATCGGGAAGTGGGTCAGCTCCAACGGAACTCGTTGTTGTTCCAAACGTATTCCCAGATTTTGAGTGCCCATCTCGATTCGATGCGTCGGGCGATGCAAGGCTGACGGGTTTGACATTCCGTTTGATCCTGAAGTCTCAACTCACTTTCGATCCATCGAACGAGAATCGTCCTCCGGGAGAAAAATCCCATGCACATTTCTCGCACGTTCGCCGCGGCGGACATCTCCGCGTCCGGTCTCAAGGCCGAACGGATGAGAATGGAAGTTGCCGCGAACAACATTGCCAATGCCCATGCCACGCGCAGCGCCTCGGGCGGGCCGTATCGCCGACAACAAGTCATCTTCGCGGCTCCGGCTCCAAACAGCGGGACCGCGCCAGACACGGCGACACTTCCCGAATTGCAGGGCGTCGAGATCGTCGGCATCGCGGCGGACCGTTCCCCTTTCCCGCGAGTGTACAATCCCGGCCATCCCGATGCCGATCCCCAAGGCTACCTCGAAATGCCAAATGTGGTCCTGCCGATGGAAATGGTCGACCTAATGACTGCAAGCCGATCGTATGAAGCCAATCTCAAAGCCATCGAGACCTTTCGTCAAATGGCCGAACAGACACTGTCCCTGATGAAAGGATTCCAGGCATGAATGTCTCGTCCCTTCCCGCTGGCCACACCCCGATGGAATTTCTGTCGAACGGTGCGGTCAGATCCCCATCGTCAGCACCTTTCGCGGAACTCGTCGGGGACTTGGTGCAAGGCGTCAACCAGCAGCAGCAAACCGTGGCCATTGATGTCCATCAGCTGGCGGCCGGAGAGTCGGACAACTTGCAGGAAATTGCCGTCCACGTTGCTCAGGCCGACTTGTCCTTTCGGTTCTTAATGGAAGTCCGCGACAAACTGATCACCGGTTACCAGGAAATCATGCGTATGCAGATCTAGTGCGCCATCCACCCTGTAATGACGGATTGATGAATTGACAGCGATCAGGCCAACGAGCCTGCGGACCGAC
>JAGQQQ010000869.1 GCA_020426125.1 Planctomycetaceae bacterium | reverse complement strand
GGAGGCGATTCCCTTCCTCAAGCAGTTTCGCGGCTTCATCATATTCCCCACGGGAATCCAGCGCGTGTGCGACGCCGTGCAACAGGTTGATGCGACGTCCGACGACCGCATCGGGCCGTTCAATAAACTCCCGCATCCGGTTAAGGTCCTCGTCGGGCAGTTTCTTGCGGAGCATCGTCGCCAGTTGGCCCATCGCTCCGCCGTGCGCCGGGTTCAGCCGCAACGCCTCCCGGAATGATGCCTCCGCCTCCGTAAATTTCCCTTGCTCCTCATACAAGTCTCCCAGGTTCACATGAGCCGCAACCAGATTCGGATTCATCCGAACGGCTTTCTGCAAGCACGTCAACGATTCGTCATCCTGGCCCAACTGATGCAGCACATAGCCCAACGCATTCCAAGCCAAGGGCTGATCGGGATCAAACTGCAAAGCGAGCCGATACTTTTCCTCGGCCTCCTGATAGCGCTCCTGAGCTTGGGCCATCGACCCTAAGTGAGCGTAAATGATTCCGGAGGTTGGCGTCCTCGCTAAAGCCTGGTCGTACCATTTTCTGGCTTCGTCAAAATTGCCTTCGGCTTGGAAGGTCCGCCCGATGTTAGCGTAAGTGGCACCCAACTCGGAATTGATCTGGAGAGCCCGCTGATAGCATTGCCGGGCTTCCTCATACCGGGCCATTTCCCGGAACACATTCCCCAAATTGTTCTGCGCTTCCGCGAGATTGGGCCGCAGTCGCACCGCTTCTTGGCAATGCGTCAACGCCTCTTCATACTGCTGGCGCTCCAACAACATTTGGCCCAGGTTTGTGCGAGGTTCGGGCAGATCGGGACGGATTGCGACCGCCTTTTGCAACATCATCAAGGCATCATCAAAACGCCCAACGCTTCTGAGTGCGTCCCCCAAATTGTTGTAGGCCATCGCAAATTCCGGTTCGGTCTCAACAGCCTGTTCGAGATGCCGAATCGCTTCCTCCACGCGGCCTTGTGCCCGCAAACACAGGGCGATGTTATTGAGAGCTTCAACCATTCCCGGCTGAAGGCGGAGGGCCATCTGACCGGCTTCCATGGCCATCTGAATCTGCCCCAACTGACGATAGGCCTCCGCGAGGTTCGCATGAAATGCCGCGGCCTGCGGACTCAACGCCAACGCCCGGCGAATGAGATTGACGGCATCCCCCGGCCGTCCCTGCTCCAGCGACACGACACCCAACAAGTGAATGGCATCCGCATTGTTGGGCTCCTGCTCAAGCAGATTCGAATAGATCTGAGCCGCCGCATTGCGATTGCCCGACTGATGCAAACGGACCGCTTCCGCCAGTTTTTCACTCATTTCGTCCGAGTTCCTTCCTCAACAAATGTGTTTTTCCATTTGCCGAAGGAATCACGTCCACGATGGTTTTTCCAGTGACCAACGCGAGGCAACATGAAATGGGCTCCCCCATGACTCCCTTCGACTTCCGCCAAGTCGCCAAGATGCTACCCGGCACTGGCCGGCATCGCAAACAATGAGCCACCGATTCGTCATGGGAGTTGCCACGATCCCATCGCGGTTCGAAGAGAGAGTTCGAGCCGGGAGTTCGCAAAATTCGGAATTTCCTCAATCGAAACTGTTTCGGTTTCGGATCGACCATGAAATCATTGTCCCATTCGCTTTCCACTCCCCACCCTTGGCTTTGTGGAAGACGCTCCGACGTCAACGAGTTTGGCATGCCCGAAAACGCGACAATGATATTCAGTTCCCTTTTTCAGCACTTTGATACACGACGAATGCGTTGAAACAAGAACTGATGTCGCGAGTTGAATAGGAATTGAAATCCCAGCAAGACGGCGCCCGTCGTTCCCAACGCTGTTCCGCTGGCGATGAGAAACATGATCACGATCTGATAACGGATGGCTGACATCGGTTCCGCCCCGGCAAGAATCTGTCCGGTCATCATTCCGGGAAGGCTCACGAGGCCAACGACCATCATGGTGTTAATGATGGGGATCATGCCGGTACGAATTGCCGTTCGCAGACATGGAATTGCCGCCTCCCATCGCGTGGCTCCTAGGGAGAGTCGCATCTCGACCTCACCCCGTTTGGTGGTGAGTTCATCGCCAAGTCGGTCGAGTCCGAGCGAGATGCCGTTGAGTGTGTTTCCGAGGATCATCCCCATCAGAGGAATCGCGTATTGGGCCGCGTTCTCTTTCCAGGCCGACGGAGGGATGACACCCGTTAGTGCGATGGCCAGCACGAACCAGGAACTGATCAAAACGGCCGTGAGACTGGTCAACCAGATCCCGGGATACCGGCGATCCGTGCGGCGGACCGCCGAGACACCGGCGACCATCGACATCATTAGCATTAAGGCGACGATCGCCCCCCAGTGCCGAGCACCGAAGATCCACTTCAGTACCAGGCCGATTAACGCCAATTGAAAGATGGTGCGGAGGCTGGCCTGAAACAACCGTCGCTCCAGACCCAATTGCAGGGTCAATGAAATGACCGCATTCATGAGAATCAACGCGGTCGCGACACCAACTTCGAAGAGGGACAATTCATGGAGAGTCACCGCCATCCCTCCTCGACGTCGACAATCCGGCCCCGATCCATCGTCACTCGCCGCTCTGCCAGACGAATTGCCTGATGCTCAGTATGGGTCACGATCACGAGCGTTCTCTCTCCCTTTTCTTGCAGCCAACAGTGAATCAGGGATTCGATTGCCAGGGCTGTATCCTCATCAAGCGAGGACGTTGGTTCATCCAGCAGCAACGCGACGGGCGCCATTTGCAGGCCCCTGAGCAGGGTCACAATCTGGGACTCTCCCCCAGAGAGTTCCCCAATGTAGCGATCAAGAAAATCCGGTTGTCTTTTCAATGATCGAAGATGTTCGACATGCCACGCTTCGTCGAACATTCGATCCCGATTCCCCCGGAAGGAGTAGGGCAACCGCAAATTCTCGCGCACGGTCCCTTCGATCAGGACTGGTTTTTGGGAAATGAGTTGCACTTGCCGACGGGCACGCGGAATGCCGTGATCGGGGACGAGGTTGCCTCGAAGTCGAATCTCTCCCGAGGTGATCGGGTCCAAAAACGCCAGAAGTCGGAGCAACAGGGTTTTTCCGGAACCGGGCGCCCCCATGATCGCCGTCCTTGATCCGGCCGGAAAGGCAACCGAAAGATCCTCGATCAAGAGGGTTCCGTCGTCCGCCTGGCGGCAAAGCTGATGCGTTTCCAGCAAGGGGGTCATGGGGACATCTGCCCACTTGGCGTTACGCGTCGCGAGCCCCTTCGAGATAGGTATAACCGTTCAGGCTTTCCTCGTAAAATCTCACGACGTGCCCAGCTTGCTCGTTGTCGATCAGTCCTTTGCGAACGGCATTTTCCACGTGAGTCTGCAACCGGGCGATCAGATCGCGACCGTTGTACTGAACGTAGTCGAGCACCTCGTACACGGTTTCTCCCTTGATGATTGTTTCCAGCACGACTTCGCCGTCTTTCAAATCCACATGTACGGTATTCGTGTCCCCGAATAAGTTGTGGAGGTCCCCGAGAATTTCCTGATATGCCCCGATGAGAAAGGCCCCCATGTAATAGGGGCTGCCATCGTAATTGTGAAGGACGAGCGTCTTCTTGACATCACGACGATCGATGAAGGTGTCGATCTTTCCATCGGAGTCACAAGTGATGTCGCAGAGGACCGCGTGGCGAGTCGGTTGTTCGCTCAGCCGGTGAATCGGCATCACGGGGAACAACTGCT
This sequence comes from Planctomycetaceae bacterium, assembly GCA_020426125.1. Lineage (GTDB taxonomy): Bacteria > Planctomycetota > Planctomycetia > Planctomycetales > Planctomycetaceae > HKST-UBA70. The sequence continues at coordinate 598 of JAGQQQ010000869.1, read as the reverse complement.
TGATTGCCCAACTGTCTGGCATCGACTGAAACAGCGAGAAGTTGCAGAACACCAGATCGGAAAGCATTCGATCGAGTCCGGTTAACTCCTCAGGGTAGTATTCCATCTCATCGGCCACGCGGCGAATTTTGTGGCAGATGGCAAAAAATAAGTTCTCGGCGAGGACCCTCTGTTCAAGCGGCAGGTATCCGGTGCTGAACAGGTTCATTGCCATATCGAGTGCTTGCTGCGAATCGTGAAAACTCTCGAGCGCGTTCCGTGGATTGACGCCGTTGTAGGTTAACATCAGATCATGCAGCGGCTGCTCATAGGAATCCGGAATGGAACTCGGAATCTCCGAGAGCTCTCCCTGATGCGTGACCCCGAGTGTGCCGAAGATCAGGACACTGTGAAAGGCTGCCACGGCCCGCCCGCTTTCGGAAATCAGATGCGGATGCTTCACACCCGCTTCATCGCACACGGTCTGCACATGGTACACCACATCGTTGGCGTACTCCTGCATCGTGTAGTTCATACTTGATTGGAAGTTGGTCTGGGAACCGTCGTAATCGACTCCCAGTCCCCCGCCAACGTCGAGGTATTCGAGTCCCGCCCCACG
>JAGQQQ010000868.1 GCA_020426125.1 Planctomycetaceae bacterium | reverse complement strand
GAAACGTGCGCCTGCAATCGCTGCCCACACATGGCACGCAACACACTTCAGAAGCTCCGCAACTGCCTTCGTGACGGTGAGCCGGAAATCCACTGGCAGCCCTACTTCGAAAGGGCGAGCGACGTCCTTCGCCGAAGCCTGTTGGAGTAGCTTCCGTTTTCTTGCGAAGGGAAGAGAGGAATGGAAGACTGGTCGATCTGGGAGGATCGGTCCATTTCGGGCGTTTTTTCCATGGCTTCATATGAGTCCCGCGAGAAAAACGTGAGGCTCACTTGAGGGAACGAGCGAGTTTGTCATCATCTAAGGGAGTGAACACCCGGAATGGACAGGGACTCGAACGTCGTCCGCAGGCTCGCTGGTCTGCTCATCCCATGTTCTTCAAACTGTCATTTCAGGTTAGACGCTGCACGAGGTTCTCGCCTGTTTTCGCTTCCCTGAGTCTTGATGAAGTAACACCATGCCAGACACGCTGACGATTACCGACAACCGAACAGGGAAAACCTACGAGATTCCAATCCAGCACGACACCATCCGGGCGATGGACCTCCGCCAGATTAAGGTGAACGACAGCGATTTCGGGATGATGGCCTACGATCCCGGTTACACGAACACGGCCTCCTGCAAAAGCTCGGTGACTTACATCGATGGAGACGAAGGAGTTCTTGAGTATCGAGGCTATCCTATCGAGCAACTCGCCGAAAAGAGTTCGTTTCTCGAAGTCGCCTACCTGCTTCTCAACGGCGATCTCCCCAACCCAAAACAGCTTCAGGATTGGGAACATGACATCGCAATTCACACGGTTGTCCACGAAAACATCAAACGACAGATGGAAAGTTTTCGTTACGATGCCCATCCGATGGGAATGCTGATCAGCACCGTCGCGGCGTTGTCGACATTCTATCCGGAGGCGAAGCAGGTTCACTGTCAGGAGAACCGTTGGCTGCAGATTCAGCGGCTGATCGCGAAGGTTCCCACCATTTCCGCGTTCACCTTCCGCCATTTACAAGGGCATCCCTACAACTACCCGGTTAATGGACTGTCCTACGCGGAAAACTTCTTGGCGATGATGTTCAAGATGACGGAATCCGAATACCGTGCGGAACCGGCGATCGTTCGAGCCTTGGATATTCTCTTCATCCTGCATGCCGATCACGAACAGAATTGTTCCGCGAGCGTCATGAGGGCGATCGGATCGTCCGATGCTGATCCCTACTCCGCCCTGGCTGGTGCCGCGGCCGCGTTATACGGCCCGCTCCATGGCGGTGCGAATGAAGCCGTACTGCAGATGCTGTCGGAGATCGGCGATGTGAAGAACGTTCGCAGTTATGTCGACGGGTGCAAGAATGGCGAAAAGCGACTCATGGGATTCGGCCACCGTGTCTACAAAAATTACGATCCCCGCGCGAAAATCATCAAACGCTGCGCCGACGAAGTCTTTGAGGTCACAGGACGCAGTCGACTGCTGGATGTCGCTCTGGAACTGGAAAAAATCGCCCTGGAAGACGAGTATTTCATTAAACGAAAGCTCTACCCCAACGTCGATTTCTACTCAGGACTGATTTATCAGGCGATTGGGATTCCGGTCAAAATGTTCCCAGTCTTGTTCGCGATTCCCATGGCCGTTGGCTGGTTGGCCCAATGGAATGAGATGGTCACTGACAAGGAGCAACGAATCCAACGTCCGCGACAGATCTATCTCGGAGATCGAACCCGCGATTTCGTGCCCATGGAAAAACGCTCTTAACAGATTCCGGCACATCGCGATGAGGTCATTTCTCGAAAACCTGGTTGGTCGTCAAGTTTCTTAGTCGGAAACGATGAAAAGGTCGAGCCGGGGGGGATTGGGCACCTGGGAAACTTGACTGTCGAACGTTTCCACAAAGGTAAGGGACCGTTACAAAGTCTGTCCGCCGTAACCATCACAAGCGGCGATCAGTTTGTCCCTCGGGAATCAAAAGCGGGAGATGTTTGTTCGTGCGAGTAGTTGCGGTGCGAACGAGAGGAATCGACTGAGGCCAATACCTGTGGTCTTGGTTTTGCCCCCAAAAAGGAACGCGATCGTTCCGTATGGGGTCTTGATTCCACGGCCAACTGGACCTTGCACAAATCACCACTCTCGTCGCAATTCGAACCAAGCGCCGACGGCAAGTCAGAGTTGGTGATTTGGCATTCCCAATCATTTGTGCTCGCAATAAGTCTCGACGGATCGGCAAAGCCTTTCGGAGTCGTTCGGCCCGAGGTGATGAGCTTTGCACTTAAGAAAAGTGGGGAAGAACCGAATCTTTTTGGCCATTTTCCGTGCGAACCGAGTGATGGCGTTTTGGCAGCGGTGCTGGGAATCTCTCAATTCTGTCCAAACGGCTTGGACCTCTTTTCGACAACGTCGACCGTGTTGGGATCACGCGGCGAACATGAGTTTTTTCTCTCTAATTTCGCCGCTTTTTTGCAGCCAGCCGTCTAGCTTCGGCAGTCATTGCCGTTGCATAGCTCAAATCTGAAATTTCCCGACTCACCATTGACTCCTGTTGAATTCCTCAACTCTTTCGCCCGATAGATTGAAGTGAACGCGGCTCTCGATGGACAGCCGACGTTAGAAAACGATTCTTCTGGAACCGATCGAGGTTCGTCACACTTCGCGGCGATCGCGACCGCATTTCAAAGGGGGGGGGCATGATCCACAACCAGTTTTTCAAGGACCGAATCCTCGGGACGACGGGAGTCTTGGTGGCGATGCTCGCCACCCAGGTTCTCTCACCCGGGACCGCATCGGCGCAATCGACGTCACTGCAACAAAAAGTGAACTCGCTCGTCGAGGAGGTGGTCACAGCCGAGATTGAGGTGGAAGTTCCTCGGCGGCGATCAAAAATCCTTCGCATGCGAGAAGGTGTTTTCCGCGCTGCTGTGGCCGATCCGTCCATTGTTGAGTTTGTGGCATTCGGCACAAACGAAGTGGAGTTGATTGGAAAAGAGACGGGGAGCACGACCGTAACGCTCTGGTTGGGGGATGAGCTAGCCCCCAAACATCTCACCCTGTTAGTCACGGTGACCAAGGATGACGCGGTCGATGATCGACGTCGTCTGGAATATGGGGAACTCGCCGCGATGTTGAACGAACTGTTTCCCAACAGCCGTATCCAACTGTTTCCGGTTGCGGACAAACTGATCGTTCGGGGCCAAGCCCGGGATGAAGCCGAAGCAGTCGAGATTCTGTCGATCGTCCGCGAAAACGCGGCTTCGACGGCTGGAGGCTTCGGAAGCGGAATTGGTGGGGGCGGAGTGAATCCCATCGGGGCGGGGGGAGCCGCTGCTCAACCGTTCCCTGATGGCAGCGAGTTACCGGCCAGTAACGTGATTGACATGTTGAGCGTTCCCGGAGAGAAGCAGGTGATGCTGAAGGTCCGGATCGCGGAA
>JAGQQQ010000867.1 GCA_020426125.1 Planctomycetaceae bacterium | reverse complement strand
GCATCAAGCTGCTGAAGATCGGAGCGAGAATCCAAGTCAGCGTCCGCCGGATCCCCATCTCGTTGAGCGAAGCGTATCCGTTCCGCGAAATCTTTGGAGCCGTTCTCCGGAACCTCCGTCACGTTCGCCCGCCACCGCTCGTCACCTCCTGATCCCGCAACGCCAAAGCCCCTTCCACATACTCTCGCCGACCGGCGGGCCGCTCGCATTCTGTCCTACCAACTCGGAGAATCGACAACTCCTCCAGGAATCGGCCGACAAACGGCCCCAGCTGACTTCCCCCGACACCGCCACTCAAGCGAGTCGCCACACAGCCGCCCAATTCCCGCCCAATTCCCGCCAAAACCAGCCAGCCTCACCGTGCCGTGAGACATCCGGGGTAGGGAGTCGATTCGATTTGCCATTCAGGTCAGCGACAATCCACACGCACAAACGACCTGAGAATGGGAATACAGATGGATTTCACCCTTATTTCCAGACAACTTCCTTTTCAGCCTCTTCCAATTTCTTGTAAGTCTTCCCCGTCTCGTGTGACCAATTCCTTATGAGTCGAGAAACGTGACCTCAAAGAAGGTTCTCCGTTGCCGGATGACGAGTACGAGACGCTGTTCCTGGATTGGCTGAGCAAGCATGGCTCGGCGGTGATGAAGGTAGCGCGGGCGTATACGTTGACCAGTGAGGAGTGCCAGGATCTGGCACAGGAGATTCTGCTTCAGGCGTGGCGGTCGTTGCCGAATTTTCAGGGGCAGTCGAGTCCGGCCACGTGGTTTTATCGCGTGGCGCTGCACACCGCGATGAACTGGCAGCGAAAGGATAAGCGGCGTCGCCTGCGACAGCAGCCGCTGTGGGAAGTGCAGGCCGTCACATCGGGATGCGAGAGTGCGGAACAGGCCCAGTATCGTGAGACCGTGGAGCGGTTGTACGAGGCGATCCATCGGCTGTCCAAAACGGAGGCAGCGATCGTGCTGTTGTATCTCGACGGTCTGAGTTATCGAGAAATGGCCGAAGTCCTGGGCATCACGGAAAACTATGTGGGGGTCAAGTTAAACCGAGCGAAGACAGCCCTTCGAGAATTGATGACGGGAGACCACGATGAACCCTGATCCCCCTCGCCATCCTGACGACCTGCAACAAGCCTGGCAGGCCCATTCAGAACAGACGCGGATGACGATCGATGTCGACCTCCTCCGTCGAGAAGTCCAGCGACAGCGGCAGGATTTTCAGTCGCAAATGTTTTGGCGTGATGTGTCGGAAATCGGCCTTGCGATCCTCATGATTCCGGGCTGGATTGTGTTGGGGATAACAGCGTCGCTGCCATGGACATGGTACCTGTCGGTGCCGGTCTTCGTCTGGTGGGTGGGGTTCATGTTGTACTATCGCTGGCGATTAAAACTGCCGGAGAGTCAGCCTGATGACTCGCTCCGGCAATGCGTGGAACACTCGTTGGCGGAGCATGAACATCAGATTTGGCTCTTGAGAAATGTGGTCTGGTGGTATCTCCTGCCGCCGATGGTGACATGTCTCGCCTTCTTTGCTCAGGTCATCTTTGCCACTGATGTGCCGCTCGTCCCACCTGGAGGATGGTCCGACATTCTGGCTCGCTGGTTGGTGTTCTCCTGGTTGTCGCTGTTCGTGATCGCGATCTATTACTTTGTCTATGCCATCAATCAGCATGCGGTCCGGTCTCAACTGGAACCTCGGCGTCAGGAATTGCTGGCGCTGCTCACAAGCCTTCAGGAGGAGTCGGCGAGCGAAGTGCCGGGCGAATATCCAATTCTCACCAGCGGCGTTTACCAGGCGTGTTCGCGGCGGCGAGTGGTCTTCGCGGCGATCCTGGGGCTGGGGATCCTCGCATTCGGGCTCGTCAGCATTCTGTACGTCGGGTACCGGCTCGACCAGCAAGACTCGCTGGAAAGGCGGCGCGACTATCCATTGTTGTCACCATTCGAAGCCGTCCGCTGGCCGAATTCCCATCCCGAAGTCCAAGTCAACGGCGAATGGTTCCGACTGATTTCAGTCAACGGCCTCTCGACTCACGAGATCCTCGAATTCAGCCGTCACACGTACGGACCACTCTGGCAAAAACGGTTCGAGGAAGACCTCGTCGAACTTCTGTCTCGAATGGGGCACCCGCCCGGTGACAGTCAGTACCTTGCGACATTAGAAGTTGAGTCGCTGACGACCATGGAAAGGAAGGTTCTTAAGGACGTTCCCATGACCGCCGAGAAACGATTCGCCATCAAATCCGCAGCGAGGAGACGGCCCACGAAGTGATCTGAAGAGGCGGCCTTCACTTCGAGCGTGGGACCTGGGGCGTGGTGCACAACGGACAAGGACGTCGTCAAGAACGTGCGAACATACGCCCCGGTGCGCCATGAGTCACCCAGATTGGTTGTCCTCAGCGACAGCGGAAAGCAGTTGATCGGAAATATCAGGTATGGCGCTGAGGACCCGTGACCAGCTCGGCATAAACGGCGTTTCCTCTGGTCGAGTGAGAAACGCATCGGCCGCCTTTAAGAGGTTTTGAGCGAAAAGCTCGACGGTCGCTTCCTCCCGGTGCCGATCAAGCGTCAGACCACTCAGGAGTGCATCGCTGTGATAGTGGTCGATCATGTCAAGAGCCGTCCGATAGTAACATGCCTTGAGTGTTCGAAACGTCTCCTGCGTAAACACGGTCCCCGAGATCGACAGTTTGCGAATGAGAGATTTGCAGATATCGATACTCATCCGGTTCAGTCCCTTGTTCGGGTCATCCTCCGCGACCGGTTGATGTTTGTGGTCGTAAACGTCGGCGATGTCCACTTGGCAAATCCGATTCAGCGAGTAGTGGCGGAACATCTCCGACAGCGTTCCGATCTCCAAGCCCCAGTCGGACGGAATTCGCAACCCGGGCACAACCTCGGAACGCATCGAGAACTCTCCTGCCAGGGCATAACGAAAACTTCCCATATACGCTAAATAGTCATTGGGCCCGATTGTTCTTTGAAGAGCTTGAATGAGGGGTGTGACCAGTAATCGAAAGACTCGACCATTGAGTTTTCCATTCGCCGCGCGATAGTAATAGCCCTTACAGAAAACGTAGTTCATCTGAGGATGGACGAGCGGGTAGAAGAGCCGGGCGGGGATTTCCCGTTCGTACGTCAGGATGTCACAGTCATGCAATGCGACGGCTTTCGCGCGACCCGAGGCGAGGAAATACCCGAGGCAGTACCAGACGTTGCGCCCTTTTCCCCGTTCGAGTGGAGAGATGTTCTGGTCGGTTAGCGTTTGGTGGACATCTAGAAGCCGAGGACCGTCATTCCAGAGGATCACATGCTTCTGGGGAAGCTTGGCGAAAAACGACTTCGCATGTTCAAACTGTTCTTTGTTCGCTGCGTCCAGGCCAATGATGATCTCCGCGAGATAGGGGACGTGTCGCAGCTTATCGATAATCATCGGCAAGGCCGTTCCCTCCAACTCGGAATACAAGCAGGGCAACACCAACGACATCGGTGTCTCCTTTGAAAACTCTGCGAGTTCCTGCTCAAGTTCTTCCGTCGTGCGATGCCGGAGATTGTGGAGCGTTCCGATCAGTCCGTGTTGTGCGAAGTCCGCCATCTCGGATCCTGCGTCTTTAAGGGTCAATTAAGAAAAAGAGCGTTCAATCCACCTCAGAACAGAATCATTCCATCCGGTCGATCCCGATGCCGTTGCAATGTCATAGCGGTCATGCTCTGGCTGGATTCGAACTTCGCCATTTGGTTGTGGAACGACAATCGCCCAGTCCGCCTGATTCAGCATGGGTAAGTCGATAGGGCTGTCACCGATTGCCAGCGTTTGAAAATTTGCATTCTGTTGGGGGCGATAGGATGTGAGCACCGTTTGCATCCCATCTCCCTTGGTCACGTTGCCAGCGACATGCCAGAACCTGCCGCCGCGAGTCAATGTGAGCGAAGCGTCCCGCAGTCTCTCTTGAAACTCTGGAATCTTTGCCTCATCGTCATCCCAGACCAGGGGCTCCGTCGTTTCCCGCTGAGCCGCTCGACGGGCTTGCTCGGGAGCCAAGCCGGTCCGCTTGATGATTCCTTCAAGCCCCAATTCCGTAAAAGAACGAAACCGAAACCTCTCGGCAAGTTCCGAAAGCTTGGACAGGATCAGTGGCCGGGGAACCCCCAAAACCGTCGCGTCAGGCTGGCCCAAGAGCTGATTCCCTCGCCAGTGGATAGCCCCGCCGTTTTCACAGATGATCGGCGTGTCGAGGTCCAGAGCCTCGGCCAGCGACAGCATCTCCGCCGCCGTCTTGCTGGACGCCAGAACCACAGGGACGTTCCAATCCCGGAGGCAGGCGAGGGCGGGTTTCGCTTCGCGGTAGGTGTAATCGTGATTGAGCAGGCAGCCGTCTAAGTCGCTGAAGACGATGGCCCGAGGAACGGGAAATCTGGTCAAGGACTCATTCGCTTCAATGGCAATCGAAAGCGAGCGCTGGGGAAGTATCTCAGAAATCCCGCACTCGTGACAACCTTTTATTTGACCTAACGAAGTAGTCCAAGCGGAACGACGGGGAAGTGCAGGGTGGTCGAAGGCAGCAAGAACCGCGATAATCACCAGGAACCAGATTTCACCAACCCCGATTGTCGAGTGACGCATGGCCTCTGAGACGACAACTGAAATTGGCAGCTACTTCATCTCGAACTATCCGCCATTTTCCCAATGGAACAAAGACGATGTCCCGCAACTGTTCGCAGCGTTGGACGGGGAACCAAACCGGTCGGTGCCGTTGGGGATGTATCTGCACATTCCGTTCTGCCGGAAGCGGTGCAAGTTCTGCTATTTCCGCGTCTACACACAACAGAACGCGGAGACCATCAAGAACTATGTCGACACGCTCGACAAGGAAGTTCAACTGCTCAAAGACCATTCGGGGCTCCAGGGGAGGAGCTTGAATTTCGTCTACTTCGGCGGGGGGACGCCGTCGTATCTGAGTTCCAAGCAGTTGCTCATGCTTCGCGAACGGCTCAGCCAGTCCATCTCCTGGGACAATGCACGCGAGGTGACCTTCGAGTGTGAACCGGGCACGTTGAGCCTGGAGAAGGTCCAGACTCTGAAGGAGATCGGAATCACCCGCGTCTCGCTCGGCGTCGAAAACTTCAACGACACAATTCTCGAAGAGAATGGACGCGCCCATCTGTCTCCCGAAATTCTTCGGGCGTATGAATGGATTCAGCAAGTTGGCTTCCCGCAAGTGAACATTGACCTGATCGCGGGGATGGTCGGCGAGACGGATGAAAACTGGCATCGTTGCGTCGATCAGGCGCTGGAGATGGAGCCGGACAATCTCACGATCTACCAGATGGAACTCCCTTGGAACACCGTCTACTCCAAGGAGATTCTCGACGAAGGGATTCAATCGCCCGTCGCCGACTGGCCGACAAAACGTCGCTGGGCCAGCGAAGCGATTGATCGCTTTCTGAGTGCCGGATATCAGCTTTCCAGCGGCAACGAACTGGTCAAGGACCGCCAAACCTGCCAGTTCGTTTATCGGGACAATCTGTTTCGAGGTAGTGATCTCGTCGCGGTCGGAGTCTCCTCGTTTGGGCATTTCCAAGGGGTCCACTATCAGAATCTGGACGCTTTGCAGGATTACATGGACACCGTCCAATCTGGAAAACTACCCGTAAATCGCGCCCTGGTCCCAACCGACCACCAGCGGCTCATTCGCGAATGGGTCCTCCAAATGAAGGAAGGCCGCGTGGCCGCCGAACCCTTCATCGAAAAATTCGGAGTCGACCCGCTCAAAGAGTTTGCCGAACCCCTCGCGAACCAACAGCGAGCCGGCTACCTGGAAATCGACAATGGCGAAGTGGTCCTCACCCGCAAGGGCCTCCTCCAAGTCGATAGTCTCCTTCCCGAATACTTCGAAGAGCAACATCGGGAAGTTCGGTACACCTAACGAGGGCTTTGCCCGCAGCCCAGAGGGTGTTGCTATTTGGATGAAATCAGGGTGTGCTGAGGCGATGATGGTGATTGTGACATCAATCATCAGCCTCGGAGCACACCGTGAAGTTCGCAAGTCGTTTTCTAAATCAATTCGCGGGTTTGGTCTCTTGCATTCTGTCCTGTTTTGATCGGGTGATCTTCAAGGGATACCTCCCTTTTCACAG